>CALXZF010000120.1 GCA_944393165.1 uncultured Clostridia bacterium | reverse complement strand
TGTATTTTCGCCTTCTACCTTTGAAACTGCAAATCCTGCCGGTATTGTTGCTGTATCTTCATTTTTATCTTTATATAATTGATTTTCTAAATTTGTTGCTGCTTCTAATGCTGTTAAGCTTCTTAATTCATCTTCTTTTGCCTCCTCAGTTTCTTTTTTTGCTTCCTGAGCTCTTGTCAATATTCCATTTTTCCCTGTCAATGTTGCAATTGTTATTACAGCTAAAATAAGTAGAACAATCACTGTAATAACCAACGCAATTAGCGTAATTGCTTGATTTTTCCTAAAATTCTTCATAATTTTTTTCTCCTTTTCTCTTGTTACAAATCGATTATATAACAATGTGTTTTAAAAGTCAATATAACATTTTGTTTTATTTTATAATTTTTTTAGTTTTTCTTATAGTTCATACAACTTTTAATATTTTTTATAAGAAAGGAAATAAAATATGGAAACTCGTATAAAAAATCTCAGAGAAGATAATGATCTTACTCAAACACAATTAAGCAAATTTCTTAATATCTCTCAGGTTGCATATTCTTATTATGAGCTAAACAAAAGAAATATTCCTTTAGAGATATTATGCAAATTAGCTGATTTTTATAATACTAGCACAGATTACTTGTTATATAGAACTAATGAATTTTTACCTTATGCTAAGAATTCAAAATCCAATTGTAAGAAGAAAGGAAAAACGAAATAAAAATGAGGGCTATGTACGCTCAAAATCATTTAGGCTACCGTCTTGCCGCAAAAGTAAAAGAGGGCTATATCAAATATATACTTTTGCATATAATGTACCATAGGACATTCTTATTCCAGCAAGTCTTAATATCTCAGGAGTATATATTCTAATAACCAGCCTCGAAATTCTGATGATAAGATTTTCAAATAATTCCTTATTTCTTCATCTATTTTTTTAATATTTATTCATCCTTTTAAATTCGTTAGACAGTGTCTGATGAATTTTAATATAACATAAATTTTTCATTAAATTTACAAAATAATTACAAATTAGTTCATAAAGGGTTTGGAATTTAGTCCCAAATTTAGAATTTTGACTAGGGAGGAAAAATTCAGTGCTTGTTATGCAATATATAGGTATACAAAAATTGTATTTAGTTTGAATCTTTCCTATGATTCTCTGATTTTTCTCTTCTTGTTCTACCAAACTAAAACCGTTCTCTCACTTAGTCTTCTGTACTTACCCTAATATAAATTCCTGCAATTTTCTTTTCTTCTTTCATTTTATTATAAAATCTCTCCTTTCTCTTCTGAATAGAAAAGCATAAAATTTATAGCCTTTCTATGTAGTCTTTTAAATGAGCTAAAGAATTTTTATTTCTTAAATTTCCCATATAAAAATAATTGTGTTCATTAAAAAATAAAAAATAAGGCAACAAAAAAAATCAACCTTTTACAGTTGATTTATCAATACTTTCGTCTGGTGCGACGATTTTACTTAATGGAGCGGGTAGCGAGAATCGAACTCGCGCGATCAGGTCGGAAGCATGACATTCTACCACTAAATTATACCCGCATTTTTTATCACAATATAAGTATAACATCTTTTCTTTTTTTCGTAAAGGACTTTTCCAGCTTTTCTTCATTGCCTATTGCTATTTAGAAAAATGCTTTCAGGTATCCAGACTCAAACTATTGACATTGAGCAAAATTAAAAACTTGAGATTATTCTCAAGTTTCAATCTTTGGAGCAGGTAGCGGGAATCGAACCCGCATAGCCAGCTTGGAAGGCTGGAATTCTACCATTGAACTACACCTGCATTTTTATTTCTTTTTGTGGAACAATTAATATTATAAACTTTTTATTTTTAATTGTCAATACTTTTTTTAAAATTGTTTCTATTTTTTAAAAGTAGAGAATAATATTCTCTACTGCATTAAGGAAGCCAATTAATAAAGGGGTTATTTTATTAATAAAAAATACCAACCTGGTTCAACTACATTAAAGTTTGGACTACTTTCAAAATACAATTCGAACTCATCTAAAGAAATTAGTAACTCTCCAAAATTGGTATACCACTCACGAGCTTTCGCTGTAAAGCAATGTGCCACATATGTAACTTCTATTGCTGATTTATCAGCACAAAAAGATTTTAATCTGTATAATTTAATTATACAATTAGCCCTTTGAGGGGATGTTTCTTCTATATGACTAAAACCTAGTTTTTTTATTTCTTTAAATAATACTTCTTTTATATCTTCGAATGAAAATGCTTCAACATAATCATCTTCGTTGATTTTTTTGTCCTTGCCTTTTTTCTTGTTGTTTTTTATTCGGCACAACTGCTTATTTTCGTATGTAATCTTCCGCACTTGTTCTAATTCTAACTTTGTTTCTTTATTCATTTGACTTTTCTCCTTAAGATAAAATTTTTTAACTTAAATTTACAAAATTTGGCTATCCCTAATTCACACTAAATTTTAACATATATTTAAGTTTTTTTCAATAATCTACTTGCATATGTTATTTTTTTGTGCTAATATATATTGGTAAGTCTTATAGGGGTATAGTGTTAATGGTTAGCACGATGGTCTCCAAAACCACAAGTCTGAGTTCGAATCTTAGTACCCCTGCCAACCATTAATGTACAATTCCATATAAATTGTACATTTTTTATTTAATAGAAAATTTTGTAAAGGATTTTGTAAATGGAAAAATTAAACGAAGAGAAAAAAGAAAATAATTTTATCAAAAAAATATTATCTAATAAAATTGTTAAAAAATTTTTAACAAAAGAAGTTATATTATATGTTGCCTTTGGTATATTAACCACTTTAATAAATATAGGCTCATTTTATGTAATGACAACATTTTTTAATATTGAAGATAATTTGGCAAATAACATAGCTATTATTCTTGCTGTTCTATTTGCTTACATAACTAATAAAGATTTAGTTTTTCACTCTCAAGCTGACGGCTTTGGAGAAAAGTTTGTAGAGTTTTGCAAATTTATTTTTGGAAGACTAGTTACAATGTTTATTGAATCTATTGGTGGTTCTCTAATGTTTGAATATCTTCCAATTCCAACAATTATAAGTAAATGCTTAATTACAATTATTGTAGTTATTTTAAACTTCTTTATTAGTAAGTTCTTTGCTTTTAAAACAACTGATAAAGATTAATTAAATATTTTTCGGGGGCTATTAGATTTTAAATATGAAAGTGAGGTATTTTATGTCTAATAGTTTTTCTATGCCCTATAAATCTGTTGCTATTTTATTAGCTATTTTAATTATTTTTATTTCCATATTTTTTATTCCTATGTTTCCAGATTCATTTAATTCATATTCTGGTTCTCCTAATCAAAATTACATAATAGATATTAGTTCTTCCGGCTATGCATGGCCTTCTCCAGGATACACAACTATAAATTCATATTTTGGATACAGGACCTCTCCTACCGCTGGTGCATCTTCTTATCATTCTGGGTTAGATATAGGCGCTCCTGAAGGAAGTAAATTAATTGCAGTGACATCTGGACAAATAACATTCGCAAGTTTCTTAGGTGGAGGTGGATATACAATTACTTTAACTTCTGGAAATATAAAGTTTACTTATTGTCATGTTTCTCCATACTATATTGTTAAAGTTGGAGACTATGTGACGCAAGGACAAGTTATAGGATATGTTGGCCCTAAAAATGTATATGGTGTAAAAGGAAATCAATATTATGATGAAAACGGTAATCCTACAAATGGCGCAACTACAGGCCCTCATTTGCATTTTGGAGTTAGAGTAAATGGAGAATATATAGACCCACTTAGCTTATTTCAATAAACTAAGCGGGTCTTATATTACATATCATCATCTTCTGGATTGTCCTCTTTTTTATCTTCTTCACTGTTTGCGTTATATTCTTGTTCATCCTCAGCCACTTGCTCTCCATGGCAATGCGTGCAGTTTCCGTCACAAGCATATTCGTCATCAGTGTTCCAATCCAATTCGATTATATTATTACATTTTGGACATCTTATTTCATCTTTTTCTTCGTCTTCTATATCTGTTGTAAATTCATAATTACAATATGGACAAACTATTTCAAATTCATATCCGTCGTCATCTTCATATATGTCGCCTTCAATTTCATCTACCATTGTTTGAACATTATTTATTCTGTTGTTTATTTCTTCTTGTCTTTCTTCAATTTCTTTAATTCTTACATCTGTAAGTAATGTCAATCTATCGATTACATCCATGAAAATTAATGTTAATTCCATAAATTTTTCTTTGGCATAGATTAAATCATTTGGATCTTTGATATTGTTCTCCAAATCTTCTAAAATTTTCTTATATTTACCTTTTATATCAGACATAAATAAGCTTCCTTCCTAAACTCTTTCCATATACTCTCCGGTTCTGGTATCTACTTTTACAATATCTCCAATATTTACAAATAGAGGTACTGTAAGTTTGTATCCATTCTCAAGTGTTGCTGGTTTTCCAGATGTAGTTGTGGTATTTCCAGCAAATCCTGGTTCTGTATATGTAACTTCTAATTCAACAAACATTGGTGGTTCTACAGAAAATACTTTTCCTTTGAAAGATAATATTTTTACATTCATATTTTCTTTTAAGAATTTTAAACCGTCTCCAATTTGTTCTGCATTTAATGGCAATTGTTCATATGTTTCATTATCCATGAAATAATATAAACCACCGTCATTGTATAAGTATTGCATTTCTCTTTTTTCTATTTCTGCTCCTGGGAACTTTTCTGAAGGGTTAAATGTTTTTTCTAATACTGCTCCTGTTATTACATTTTTTAATTTTGTTCTAACAAACGCAGCTCCCTTTCCTGGTTTTACATGTTGGAATTCAACAACTCTAAAAACATTTCCGTCCATTTCAAATGTTGTTCCATTTCTAAAATCTCCTGCCATATATACTTCTGCCATATTTATTCTCCTTTCAATTAACATAACTTTTACTCAAATATTCTACCATATATTGCCACTTAAATCAAGTAATTTTTTTACTTATCTACTATAATATAATTTTTATCCGATTTTGTTAAATTTATACATCCAGATTTTGTAATTAGAACAGTGTCTTCTATTCTAACTCCAAAAGCTCCTGGTATATAAATTCCTGGCTCATTAGTTACAACCATGTTTGCTTTTAATGCATTATCATTTTTGCCATTAATAAAAGGCATTTCATGAATTTCTAGTCCTAAGCCATGACCCAAACTATGAACCAAATCATATCCATTTAATTTAAAATCATTTTCCACCATTCTTGAAGCAATTCTTATACTTGCCCCGTCTTTATATTCATTTAGTGTTTGGAGTTCATTTTTTAGTACCAAATCGTACACTTTCTGTGCTTGTACTGGAATATATCCTGCAAATATTGTTCTTGTCATGTCAGAGCAATATCCTTTATATTTGCATCCCATGTCAATTGTAATAACATCTCCAGCTTCAATTTTTTTATCAGTTGGCACAACATGTGGTTTAGACGAGTTCTTTCCTGATGCAACTATAGTATCAAATGCAAGCCCGTCTGCTCCATTGTCTCTAAAAAATTTCTCTATTTCAAAAGCAATCTCTTTTTCTGTTTTGCCTATTTTTATATACTCACATAAGTGCTTAAAGCATAAATCTGTGATATAGCATGCTTTCTCAATAAGCCCTATTTCTTCATCATCTTTAATCATTCTTTGCTTTTCAATTAAATTTTCAGTTTCTTCAAAGTTATTTATTTTGTATCTTTCTATATATTTTTTATATGTAGCATATGTTATATAATTTTCTTCAAATCCTACATTTTCACAAAACAAAAAGAAGTTTTCATAATCATCCCTAGATATGGTTGCAATATCGCTCACAATTATTCCGTCATTTATTGTAAGAATTGATTTTACTTCTTCTAGATATCTTCCGTCCGTTATAAAGAAGTTTTCCTTTCTAGTAATTAGCAGTACTCCCTCTGCCTCAATACCTGTAAGATATCTAATATTTACTGGATTGGAAATAATCATTCCTTGCATATTTTCAATGTTAATTTTATCCCTTAGCCATTTAATCTTAGGATTCATAAAACTTCCCCCTTATATTACTACATTTATGATACATTTGGGACAGGTGTTTTTGTCACATTTTAACCTGTCCCCAATGTATCAATAAGTTCCTAGTGAAAATATTTTTAATAGAATAATCATTAGTTCAGATGAATTTATATACATTGGTATCATGCTTGCCACAACAATAAAAGGGCCAAATGGAATATATTCATTAAATTTCTTTCTTCTTGCAATTAATATAACTATGCTTACTATTGCTGCAAATAAAAATGCCATTACTGATATAAGTATCATATTGATCCAACCAAAGAATAGTCCTAGTGCTGCCATTAATTTTACATCGCCAAATCCCATAGCTTCTTTTCCTGCTATGGCGCCACCAATTAGAGTAATAAGTAGGAAAATTCCTCCGCCGACTAGCATTCCTAGAATACTATCTATAAATAAATCTATTCCTCCTGTAATATTTAGCAAACTTCTTGCAAAAGTAAATATAAGTCCTGTTTCAAAAATTGTAAGTGTTAGTCTATTTGGTATTATTTGCAATTTAAAATCAATCATAAATGCTATTATGAGCATTGGTATTAAAAATAGGAATTTTAAGGTATCTAATGAAATTCCTTTAAAATAAAGCAATGCAATATATAGTACTGCAACAATTACCATTAATAAATATTTTGGCTTACAAACTTTTAGATATTCAGTAAAAAATTCTTTTGATAAAACTTTTTTGTATTCTGGCAATCTCAAATTGCACCAGTCAATAATTTGCCCAACAATTAGTCCTATTACTCCTACTGCCACATAATATAAGATATGTAAATCGTTAATATACATTTTCTTCCTCCGTTTTATGTTATTTTGTGTTTTTGTACTGTTAATTCATTATATTTCGTACATTTCCTTGTTTAAATTATATTTCAAATTTGCTTTATATATTCTGCTATTCTGCCAAAAGCTATTTTAATTTATTTCGTTGATATTTCTTAATTATCAGTTTTTCAAGAGGTCTTTTAATTCTAGTTATTAAATAATCCTTTTCTTCTATAGGTTTTACCAAAATGGAAAACATATTGCATCTATTAGCACCTATGATATCTGTGAAAATTTGGTCTCCTACAACCGCAATATTTTCCTCGTTTAATTTTAAAATATTTTTTGCCCTTAAAAAACCACTCTTTAATGGTTTCTTACCGAAGAAAATATATGGGACTTCTAGCATTTTTGCAACCGCTTCTACCTTTTCTATTTTATTGCTATTTGATAAGATACATATTTTTATATCATTTTGTTTCATTTTTTTTGCCCATTCTGCTATTCCAGTGGGCATCCTTTTATCCAAACTAATTAGTGTATTATCTACATCTACTATTAATCCTTTTATATTATGTTCTTTCAAAAAATCTATATCTATATCTTTTACGCTGCTTAAATATTCTTTTGGATATATCATTTTTTCCTCCACTTAATCAAACATAATATTATCAATATGAACGCAGTTTGTCAAGGCTTTTTTCTAGAACAAAGTTGGGACATGGGGACGGAGGTGTTGTCCCAAAAATGAGACAAGGGGACAGACCTATTGCGTTTTTTAGTAAAAAAACAAATGAGACAAGAGGCTAAAGCTTTTGTCTCACATTTCACTATCTATTGCATCCGCAGTTACAGAACAATATTAAGAATATTAATATAAAGAATAATATGCTGTTATCTCCACATCCGCATCCGCCGAAAAGATTTCCAAATAGACCTCCGTTGTTGCATCCACATCCGCAATCGCAATTTCTTACTTCTTCTTGCATAATCAAAACTCCTTTCTTTCTATTTATATATTCATATGTTTTTTAGCATTTTTTTGTTACATTTCGGTTTGATTTTTTGCCCTCTATATAATATAATTAGATTGTGGACACACAAATTTTTCGGCGTATATTTAAATAAAAATTATATATGAAAGGATGATATTTCAAAGTGAAAAAAGACATTGAGCTTTTAGCTCCTGTTGGAGATTTCGAATGTTTAAAAGCAGCTGTTCAAAATGGTGCAAATAGTGTGTATTTTGGTGCTAGTTTATTTAATGCTCGTGCTTCTGCTACCAATTTTGATGATGACGGGCTTGAAAAGGTTATCAATTATTGTGCATTAAGAAATGTAAAAACTCATTTGACTTTAAATATTTTGATAAAGAACAATGAGTTTAAAGATGCTGTTCTTCTTGCCAAAAAAGCATATGAGCTTGGTATTGATGCGTTAATTGTACAAGATGTTGGACTTGCTCAAATACTAATGAAACTCTTCCCAGACCTTCCTATTCATGCAAGCACTCAGATGACTATACATAATTTAGAAGGCGTTCAAGAACTAGAGAAGTTGGGATATTCAAGAGCTGTGCTTTCTAGAGAATTGTCTTTGCCCGAGATTGAGTTTATATGCAGTAATTCCAATATTGAGATTGAAACTTTTATTCATGGTGCCCTTTGTATTTCATATTCTGGTCAATGCTTTTTTTCTAGCATGGTTGGTGGAAGGTCTGGAAACCGTGGTAGATGTGCTCAGCCTTGCAGATTACCATATGAATTAATAGAAGAAAAGAAAAGCAAGAACAGAGTAGCAGAAACAGTGGTTGATAAGGGTTATTTGATTAGTCCTCGAGATTTATGCTCATTGGAATATTTGCCACAACTGATAAATGCTGGTGTAAAATGCTTTAAAATTGAAGGAAGGCTTAAGTCTCCTGAATATGTTGCTGTAGTTACCAAAATTTATAGGAAATACATTGATAAAGTTTTAAATGGCGACGATTATATTATAGATGATAACGACATTGTTGCATTAAAGCAAATTTTTAACAGAGGAGGTTTTTCTGCTGGGCATTTGTCTTCACATGCTAACCATGATTTAGTTTTCAAAGAAAAGCCAAACAATATGGGATTATATGTTGGCAATGTTGCAGGATACAACAAATTAAAAGGTCATGTTAAACTTTTATTAAACGAACCTTTGGCTATTGGAGATACAATTAATTTTGAAAAGGAGAACACAAGATATACCATTTCAGAACTTATGCTTAATGAGTCAAATATAGCAGAAGCAAAGGTTGGAAGCAAAGTAGTTATTGGACGAATGAAAGGAAATATTAAAGTTGGCGATAAGATATATAAATTGTCTAGTAAAGCTCAAATTGCTGAGGCCAATAAATCATATGAAAAAGAAAATATTAAGCTCCCTTTAAAATGTAATATATCTATTAAACAAAATGAGCCGATTGCAATAGATGTAGCATTAACCGGATTAAGAGATGCTTTGTATAAAAATATTAGTGCTAAGATTCAGTCTACTATCATTCCTGAAAAAGCTTTGAAAAGCCCAATTACTAAAGAAAGAATTTTGGCCCAGTTGCATAAAACAGCAAATACTCCATTTGAATTTGCGGAAATAAATGTGGACTTAGATGATAAATTGTTCATACCTAGTATTAAAAGTTTAAATGAGCTTAGGAGAATGGCTATTTCTAAGATTGAAAATGCGATAATTCTAAGAAATAAGAGAAAATGTGATTTTGATGAAAATAAAATAGATAAAATAATTAGCAAATATATTACTTCACATGGTAAACCTCACAATGACAGTGTCTCTAAGGATAAGAAAGTTACCTTATATTTTAATATTATAAATCCAGAATTTGATTATAGTAAATTGTCTAAAAAATATATATCTTGTGTATATATTCCTCTAAGATATTTTATGAGAAAAGATTTTGCTGATGCTTTGAAAGTAATCACATCTAGGTTTAAAACATATATCTACATGCCTGCTATTATTAAAGCAAATTATAAAAATATTATCAGTCATGGTTTGGAGGAGCTAGTAGAACAATACAATATATCTGGTTTTGTAGTATCTAGCCTTGGTGATTTTATTTTACTAGAAAAATATCACAAAGATTTTGATTTTATAGGAAACTTTACTTTAAATGTATTTAATAATATTAGTATAGATACATTTAAGAAACTCGGTATTAGCAGAATTACACTTTCACCAGAGCTTAATCAGGAAGATATTAATAGCATTATAGCTAATAGCAACTTGCCATTAGAATTGATTGTATATGGTAACACTCCTGTTATGAAAATGAATTATTGCGTACTAGGTATTTCTAATAAGTGCTACCCAAAATGTCAAATGAGATGTAGCTTGAATGATAGAAAATATTTCTTGCAAGACAGATTAGGGTTTAGATTTAGGATTTTGCCAGATAATGTTCAAACAGTAACTACTATTTTTAATAGTAAAATAACTGCAATAAACCATATAGATATTGATGTTGATTCTGTTAGAATTGACTTGTTAGACGAAACTGTAGACGAGACAAACCTTATTGTAGAAGCTTGCTATAAAGGGAAAAAATTAGAAGGCAAACAATATACTTATGGAAATTTGAACAGAGATGTTTAAACAGCGTGAACAAAAGGGACACTCCTTTTTGTTCACGCTGTCCCATATCTCATTAAGCAACTGCTTTTAAATCCTAGAAGTTAGCTCTATAATCAAATCCATGTTATCATCTTTGGCAGCTTTATTTCTTCTTATTGCTCCACATTTTTTGCACCTAAATATTATAACATACCCTTTTTTGCTATCTAATTCAACCTTTATTGGCTCTAGTATTCCATGGCATGTTTCTTCCCTATCACCTGGATTTATGTCGACATGTTTAGAATGCAAACATTTTGGACAATGATTTCTGCATGAATATCCCAACGGCTTGACTTTTTCTCCACAATTCTCGCATACAAATTCTTCATCTATTTCTGTAAATTTTCTTCCCATATGCTTGATGCCAAATCCTTTCTTTTAATTAACATTAAAAATGCTTCCTCCAATAAATTCCCTTAAAAGAGAATTTTGTGGTATATACTCATCATTTATATCATCAAAATATTTCAGTAATTCACATAAACTTTTGGCTTCTGAGTACTCCGGATGAGTATTATCTATAGCATTTAACAATGGTAATGCATATTTCTTTAATGCTGATATTTCATATATCAAAGAAGTATTAAACATACTATCCGCATCTTCTTGATAAGGAAATATGTAATTTTCTTCTCCTCTATTAACCATTCCCCAATTTTGTAATGTTTTTAGTGCGTCATAGCCTCTAAAATTGTAATCCCTTACTAGTCTACGAATTAATCTTGTATCTGTTGTAGATATTCTGTTGTAATAATCAATATTTAAAACTGTTAAAGCACTAATATAAATCTTGTACTTTTGCTCTTTTGGAATCGCTGAAGTTAATTTGTCGTTCAAGCAGTGTATTCCTTCAATAACTAAAACTTCATTACTCCTCATTTTCATCTTGTTTCCCGTGTACATTTTAGTACCAGTTTTAAAATCAAATGTAGGCAATTCAACCTCTTCCCCTTTTAATAGTTTGGCTAAGTGGTTGTTAAATAATTCCAAATCGATTGCTTCAAGTCTTTCGAAATCATATTGTCCATTTTCGTCTTTTGGTGTTTTGTCTCTTTCTACAAAATAGTTATCTACAGATATTGTTAAAGGTTTTATTCCATTTAATTTTAATTGTATTCCCAGTCTTTGAGCAAAGCTTGTTTTTCCTGAAGATGAAGGCCCAGCAATTAAAATAATTTTAACGCCTTTTCTTCTTACAATTTTATCAGCAATGTCAGATATTTTCTTTTCATGCAATGCTTCTGCAAGCAGGATTAATTCTTTTTCTTTACCTTCTTCAATTTTCTTGTTTAATTTGTAAATTGTGTTAATGTTTAGTACATCGTGAATATCTTCGTATTCTTCAAGTGTATGTAATAATTTCTTCGTTTCAACATATTTATCAATTTTGTCAGGTATTCTCTTGTCTGGATATCTAAGCAAAAATCCGTCATGATACTTTACAACATCAAACAAACTAATATACCCAGTCGAAATAGGCATTACACCATAAAAATAGTTGTAATAATTCTCACAGAAATATAAAGATACATTTTCTTTATATTTGTTGTCTAGTTGCAATTTTCCTCTAAGTGTTTTTTCTTTTTGATAGAATTTTTCAGCCTCTTCTTTTGTCATTTCGATTTTTTTGATTGTTAAATCTTCATCAACAATATTCTGCATTTCTTTTTTGATATTTCCAACCATTTCGTTTGTTACTTTCATGTTTTCAACACTACAATAAATAGAGTTCGACAATTGACAATTTACTGTAAGCAACGCTTTTGGATATACCCTATTAAATGCCATTCCCATTATATATAGTATTCCTCTTTGATATACTCTTCGTCCGTCTCTAGTGGTAATGTCTATAGGCATTACATCATCAAAATTTTCTACTTCTGTGTTTAATGACACTATTTCATTTTTATATTTACATGCCAATATTTTCTTTTGTTTATCATCTTTAAATTTTTCTACTGCTTTCATGTATTTCCTCCTTTTGTTTTTAGTACTACTCAAAATGATTGTTTCGTTTTTTGTCGGCAGTCTTACTCAATCTAATCTATAGTTAAACACATTTTTCTAAGATATTGGCTTTTAAGGTCTGTCCCTCTGCGACAACTTTGTCGTTTTAAGGCCTGTCCCTCAACGACAACTTTGTCGTTTTAAGGCCTGTCCCCCGGCGACAACTTTGTCGTTTTGAGGCCTGTCCCTTTACGACATTTGTTCTTTTATTTTGACTAATGTGTTTAGTGCTTCGATTGGTGTTAGTTCATTTACATTTACTTTGTCGAGTTCATGTGCTATCTCTGCCAATTTATAATTATACATCGTAAGTTGGCCTTCCGCAACATTTTTGTTTTCTTTTCCCATTTTTTTGTTGTTTAGTATGTTTTTTCTTTCTAATGATTTTAGTATTTCATTCGCTCTTTTGGTTACTACTTGTGGTACTCCCGCTAATTTTGCCACATGTACACCATAGCTTTCGTCTGTTCCACCTCTTACAATTTTTCTTAGGAATATAATGTCTTCTCCTTTTTCTTTTACTGCTATTGAGTAATTTTTCACTCCGTCTAATTTGCTTTCCAATTCTGTAAGTTCATGGTAATGTGTTGCAAATAATGTTTTTGCTCCACATTTTTCGCTATCAGATATGTATTCTGCAACTGCCCACGCTATTGACAATCCGTCGTATGTAGATGTTCCTCTTCCTATTTCATCTAGGATTACCAAACTGTTACTTGTTGCTTCTTTTAATATTTGTGCTACTTCCATCATTTCTACCATAAATGTACTTTGCCCCATGCTTAAGTCGTCTGATGCACCAACTCTTGTAAATATTTTATCTACAACTCCAATTCTAGCAGAAGCAGCTGGTACGAAGCTACCACATTGTGCCATTAGCGTTATTAATGCTACTTGTCTCATATATGTAGATTTTCCTGCCATATTAGGCCCTGTTATTATAGAAAGTCTATTCTCGTTTTTGTCCAAATATGTATCATTTTGAACAAATGCTCCACTTGGTAATATTTTTTCAATCACAGGATGTCTACCTTCTTGAATATCTATTACACCACTATTGTCTACTTGTGGTCTAACATAGTTTTGATCTTCCGCTACTGTTGCAAATGAGCATAAGCAATCAAGTGTTGCTATAATTGATGCTGCCTTTTGAAGTCTCTCTACTTGTTTTTCTATTTGGTCTCTGACCTCTACAAATATATTATACTCCAAGTTGACTACTTTTTCCTCTGCTCCCAGTATCTGATTTTCTAAATTTTTAAGTTCTTCTGTGATATATCTTTCTCCATTAGTTAAAGTTTGTTTTCTAATGTATCTATCTGGAACTAATGATATATTTGATTTGGTTACTTCTATATAGTATCCAAAGACTTTATTAAATCCAACTTTTAGTCCTTTTATTCCTGTTTTTTCTCTTTCTTCCGCTTCTAACTGTATAATCCAATTTTTCCCCTCTGTAGTAGCTGTTTTTAGCTTATCCACTTCTTCATTAAAGCCTAGTTTAATAAGGCCTCCTTCTTTAACACTAATAGGTGGCTCCTCTACTATTGTTTTGTCTATTACCTCATAAACATCATCCAAAGTATCTAAATTCTCATATAGTTCTATAAGCATACTAGATTTAACTTGTGATAATATCTTCTTTATTTCTGGTAATTGTTTAGCAGAATTTTTAAGTGAAATTAAATCTCTTCCATTTGCACTTCCATATGCTATTTTTCCTGCTAATCTCTCTATGTCATAAACTTTCTTTAAACTTTCTACAATGTCTCCTCTTAAAATGATATTATCCTTAAGTTCAGAAACGGCATCTAATCTTTTGCAAATTTGTTTTGCATTTATCAATGGATTATTAAGCCATCTTCTTAAGAGTCTTCCTCCCATTGATGTTGCAGTATTATCAAGTACCCATAAAAGAGTGCCTTTTTTTGATTTATCTCTTAATTTTTCTGTTATTTCTAGATTTCTTCTAGCATTAATATCAAGAGACATATATTTTGTAGTACTATATACAATTAATTTGTTTATATGATCCAAGCTGTTTTTCTGTGTGTCAAGCAAATATGTAAGTAAAGCATTAGTAGATGCTACAGCTAGCATATATTGTTTTATGTCTTCTATAGGATTGTCTTCATCATCAACAATTTTATATCTTGATGTTAATATTTCAAAATCTTCATCAAAATCGCTTTCTTCCATTTTTGAAATATACACTTCAAATCTTTCTTTTATTTTAGAGATTTCTTCGCTACATTCGAACATCATAGGATTAACAAGAAGTTCTGCTGGTGAATATTTAGAAATTTCATCTAGTAAATCAGAGAAATTATTTGTATCTTTAATTTCTGTTGTTCTAAAATCTCCTGTTGTAACATCACATACTGTAACTCCAAAATATATTCCATTTTTATATACACTCATTATATAATTGTTTTTCTTATCATCTAGAAGATTAGCTTCTGTAACTGTTCCAGGTGTTACAACTCTTACAACATCTCTTTTTACCATACCTTTTGCAAATTTTGGATCTTCTAATTGCTCACAAATTGCAACTTTATATCCTTTTGCTATAAGTCTGGAAATATATGTTTCAGCCGCATGGTATGGAACCCCACACATTGGTGCTCTTTCTTCTTGTCCACATTCTTTTCCTGTAAGAGTAAGTTCAAGTTCTCTTGATACATTTATTGCATCATCAAAGAACATCTCATAAAAATCTCCTAATCTGTAGAATAAAATACAATCTTTATATTTTTCTTTTGTATCCAAATAATGTTGCATCATGGGCGAAAATTGTGCCATATTTATTCATCTCCTATTTCTTCTATATTTTGTATCATTCAACCTCTCCTTTTAAATACCACATATGTTCTGATATTATTTTTACATTTACTATTTTTCCTATTAGGTCAGCATCCCCTTCAAATATCACAACTTTATTTGAATCTGTTCTGCCTGTAAGGAATTCATCATTTGTTTTACTATAACCTTCTACTAATAATCTTTGGACTGTTCCTATGTAAGATTTGTTGTTTTCTGGCATTATTTCCTCATATAAAGCTTTTAATCTATCAAATCTTTTATGTTTTACCTCTTCTGGAATTTGATTTTCCATTTTGTCAGCTGGTGTTCCTACTCTTCTTGAGTATATGAACATAAATATTTGCTCAAATCTTACTTTTCTAACAACATCTAATGTATCTTCAAAATCTTCTTCAGTTTCTCCTGGGAATCCCACAATTATATCTGTAGAAAATTTAACATTTGGAATTTCTTTTTTCATTTTCTCTACTAACTCTAAATACTGCTCTTTTGTATATACTCTATTCATTGCTTTTAAAACAGTAGTACTTCCTGCTTGAAGTGGTAAATGTATTAGTTTTGACACTTTGTCGCAATCTCTAATTGCTTCAATTACATCATCAGTAAAATCCTTTGGATGTGGCGATGTGAACCTTATCTTTTCTATTCCTTCTACTTTATTAACTTCTCTTAAAAGTTTTGCAAATGAGTCAATCGTGCTATTATTTATATGTTTTTCTCTTTCTACTCTCATGTATGAATTAACATTTTGTCCCAAAAGTGTTATTTCTTTATATCCTTCTTTTGCCAAACTTTCTACTTCATTCAATATATCTTCGGGATTTCTACTTCTTTCTCTTCCTCTTACATATGGAACAATGCAATATGTACAAAAATTATTGCAACCATTCATTATTGTAACTGAAGCTCTAATGTTATCATCTCTTCTTATTGGCAATCCTTCAATAATCTCACCGTCAATATCTAAAATATCTGTAATTTTTTTGTTATTTATAATTGCATTATATAAATCCTCTGGGAATTTGTATAAAGTATGTGTACCAAAAATCACATCATATTTATAGCTTTTTTTTATCTTTTCAACAATGTGCTTTTCTTGCATCATGCAGCCACCAATTGCAATAATTGTACCCTTTGCCTCTTTTTGCTTTTTTACCTCTCCTAGCTTTCCAAAAAGCCTTTCCTCTGCATTTTCTCGCACACAGCAAGTGTTATATATAACTAAATCTGCTTCTAAAACATTATCTGTTCTACTATATCCCATATTCTCTGCCATTCCGCTTATCTTTTCAGAATCATTTTCATTTAGCTGACATCCCATTGTTAAGATATAATATTTTAAATTTTTCCCTTCATTAATTTTTTTAACTTTATCTATATATTCCATTTCTTTTTGTATATCTTTTTTTACCATTTTTAGCTCCTATTATTGTATTCAAAATTTACACTTATAACTATTATATTTTACACGAAAAAAGCACTTTTTTCAAGTGCTCTCAGCGTCTATTTTGTAATGCTAGTATCTATTTGCAAAACCTATGCTTCCCTATTGTTACAGTCATTGGTCTTGACCAAATCCACTTATTTGTTGCTGTGCTTGGATTAAAATAATATATTGCACCATTCGAAGGGTCCCAGCCATTTAGTGCATCTTGTGCAGCCTTTATCGCAGTATCATTTGGAGTTAAATTTATTTGACCGTCAGACACCACATCAAATGCTCCACTTTGATAAATAACTCCTGCTATTGTGTTAGGAAATGAACTACTTTCCACTCTATTCAAGACAACAGCGGCAACAGCAACTTGTCCAGTATATGGTTCTCCTCTTGCTTCTCCATATACCAACCTACTTAGCAAATTCAAATCACTAGAATTTGTTGATGAGCTAGAATTGCTAGAACTATTTCCAGAAGAATTATATATTCCCATAGCTTTTAAAGTATTAGTTCCTGCTATTCCGTCAACCGTGAGACCATTTTTTCTTTGAAAATATTTAACCGCTTCTAATGTTTGACTTCCATATATTCCGTCTACATTGCCATTATAATATCCCCACCTTTTAAGCTTTGTTTGGATGGTCCTTACTTCTTCTCCTCTTGAGCCATATTTAGACAAAGCATATGCTTCATTTCCTCTAAAAAAAACATTATATGAAATAAAAATTGAACTTACTAAAAATATAACAAAAATTGCTTTTAAATTCTTCTTTATTTTTACAGCCATGCAAAAACACCACTTTCTTCAAAAATATTTTTAATTTTATTTTATCCAAAATTGGTGTTATTATACATTTTAAAACGAAATTAAAAAATACCTACAATGTTTCCGTTTTCGTCTAAATCAATTTGCTCTGCTGCAGGAATTCTTGGAAGTCCTGGCATTGTCATTATTTTTCCAGTAATTACAACTATAAACTCTGCACCAGACTTTAAAATTACATCTTTAACATGAATTTTAAAAGGTTCTGTGCATTCCAAATTTTTTTGGTTATCTGATAACGAATATTGAGTTTTTGCTATACAAACAGGTAAATCTCCATATCCCAATTCCTCTATTTCCTGTATTTTTTCCTCTGCTTTTTCTGTATATTCTACTCCTTCTGCGCCATAAATTTTTGTTGCGACATCATTTATTTTTTCTTTAATGCTTTCATTTAAATCATATGCATAATTTAATTTGCTTATCTTTTGAGTTAATTCTACTATTTTTTCAGCTAAGTCTATTGCCCCTTTTCCACCTTTTTCCCAGCTTTCAACCAAACTCAATTCTATGCCGCTTTCTTTTAATTTGTTTCTTAAAAATTCGATTTCTTTTTCTGTATCATGCGTATATTTGTTTATAGCCACAATTACATTTAAACCATATTTATTTTTTAAATTATCCACATGTTTAAGCAAATTATTATAGCCCTTTTCTAAAGCTTCTATATTTTCATTTTTTATTTCGTCTTTTGGCATTCCGCCATGATATTTTAATGCTTTTATTGTAGCAACACATACTACTGCATCTGGTTTTATATTCGCTTTTCTACATTTTATGTCTAAAAACTTCTCTGCTCCTAAATCTGCTCCAAAACCAGCTTCTGTTATAACATAGTCTCCAAGTTTCATTGCCATTTTAGTAGCAATAACACTATTACATCCATGTGCAATGTTGGCAAATGGTCCACCATGAACAATAGCTGGTGTATGCTCTAAAGTTTGTACTAGATTTGGATTTATCGCATCTTTTAGTAAAACTGTTAATGCACCCTCTGCTTTTAAATCTTTAGCTGTAATTGGTTTGTTTTCTTTTGTATATCCTACTATTATATTTCCTATTCTTCTTTTTAAATCTGCTATATCTGTTGCTAAACAAAATATTGCCATTATTTCTGATGCAACTGAGATATCAAATCCGTCTTCTCGTGGTACAATATTTTTCTCTCCAGATAAGCCTGTTTCAACTTTTCTCAATTGCCTATCATTTAAATCTACACATCTTTTCCAAGTAACCCTATCAAATCCTAGTTCATTTCCAAAGTAAATGTGATTATCTATCATTGCAGAAAGCAGATTATTAGCAGAAGTTATAGCATGTATATCTCCTGTAAAATGAAGATTAATATCTTCCATTGGAGCGATTTGAGAATATCCTCCTCCTGTAGCTCCTCCTTTTATTCCAAAAACAGGACCAAGTGAAGGTTCTCTAAGTGCAAGTATGGATTTCTTTCCTATTTTGCTAAGGCCGTCAGCTAATCCAATTGCCATAGTTGTTTTTCCTTCCCCTAACGGGGTTGGATTTATTGCAGTTACTAAAACTAGTTTACCGTTTTGTTTTTCCTTCAATCTGTTATATGCTTTTAATGAAATTTTAGCTTTGTATTTTCCATAGCTTTCTAGCTCATCATCTAAAATTCCAATTTTTTCTGCTATTTTTTCTATTCTTTCTAACTTTGCATTTCTAGCGATTTCTACATCTTCCATGCACTTCACCCTCCTCAAAGTTGGGACAAGGGGACGGAGCTTTTGTCCCAAAACTGGTCCATGGGGACAGACCTCCTTCCTTTTTGTGCACAAAGACCACATAGGTCTGTCCCCATTTCCCAAAAGTGGGACAAAAGCTCCGTCCCCTTGTCCCAGCAATTTTATCCAAATATTAATCCTACTATTAATCCTATTAATGCTCCCACAAGGACTTGAAATGGCGTATGTCCCAAGACTTCTTGTAATCTTTCTGTTACTTCTACACCTGAAAGGCCTGGTGTTTGCACTATTCTATTTAATAATTTTGCTTGTTTTCCTGCTGCTCTTCTAACTCCTGCTGCATCATACATTACTACAAATGCAAAAACTATAGATAAACCAAATATTGCAGAATCTACTCCATAGCTTTTTCCTATCATCGTACTTAAAGCTACGACAACAGCAGAATGAGAGCTAGGCATTCCACCAGCTCCTAATATTCTTTTGAAATTAAATTTCTTAGTTGTTACTAAGTCATATATAAGTTTAAATAGCTGTATAAAAAACCATGTTGCAAACGGTATTATTAAATACCTATATTCAAATATTATCCCCATCATTTTTCTTTATTCCTCATTCTGTACAAATTTTTCTTCTGCTAATTCTCCGTCTTCTCCTTTAATTAGCATTGTTATTTTCTTTTCTGCTTTTTCTAGCATTTCACTACATTCTTTAGAAAGTTTCATTCCTTCTTCAAATTTGGAAACTGATGCATCTAAATCCAAGTCTCCTTTTTCAAGTTCTGTAGCTATTTCTTCTAGTTTTTTCATATTATCTTCAAAGCTTGTTTTTTCTTCCATTTTTATCTCATTCCTTCACTATCTATTTTTCTTCTACTTCTCCTGTAGTTAGGTTGACAAAAAAGAATCTGTTACTACCGCTTCCTGCTGTTCCTGCAGTAACTATGTATCTTCCGTCTCCTTTTACATCTTCATAACTAAAATAAATTCCTTCTGCGCTACCATATTGTTCTTCGTAATATTCTTTTGCAAGCTCTACAGCTTTTTCTTCTCTGCTTAAATTTGTGCCAGTAACCACTTCAGATTCTCCATTTTCTTCATTTACTGGCTCTTGAGTTTCATCATCTTCTGGCTCTTCTGCAACCTCATTTACTACCTCGTTTTGTTCTACTTCATTAGTAAGTTCATTTTCATTAACTTCATTTACCTCATTACTTACTCCCATATTTTCATTTGGTACTTCATTTGTAGCTCCTATACTTACAGTATCTGGATTTGCACTTTCATATGCTAAATAACATATACCTACTATAAGTGCTACTACAACAATAATTCCTATAACTTTTTTTGTTCCCTTACTCATATGTATTTCCTCCTTTAAATTATCTTTGCTTTTGCTATTCCGTCAGTCAACCTTAAATCTACTTCATCATCTTTTTGTAGTTGATTTACAGATTTTATAACTTTTCCCTTAGATTGCACTATAGAATATCCTCTTGATAAAGTTTTAAGTGGACTTAACGCATCTAGTGTCGCAATATGTTTTACCATATCTGTTTTCTTTTTATTGTATATATTAGATATACTATTTTGTATTGATTTAATTTTCATATCAACCATAATATATTTTTCATTTATTTTTTGTAATGGCTCTTTAAACACTCTACTATTCATGCATTTTTCATATCTTAGTCTCATGAATTCCACTTTTTTCTTTAATGTTAATTTATATCTATTGTTATATGATTCTAATTTTAAAACTATATCTGCTATGTTAGGCACCGCAAGTTCTGCCGCTGCAGAAGGTGTAGGTGCTCTTAAGTCTGCCACAAAGTCCGCAATTGTAAAATCTGTTTCGTGTCCTACAGCAGAAATTACTGGCAATTTCGAATCATATATTGCTCTTGCTACAATTTCTTCATTAAATGGCCATAAATCTTCTAGTGAGCCTCCACCTCTTGCCACAATTATAACATCAGCTAAATTCTTTTCATTCATACTTTTTATAGCTTCTGCAATTTTTTCTGCAGCTCCTGCCCCCTGAACAGGAACAGGCAATAATTTTATGTACACATTTGGATTTCTTCTAGTTGAAACATTAATAATATCTCTTATTACTGCTCCAGTATTTGATGTTAAAACTCCAATGCATTTTGGCATAAGTGGTATTTTTTTCTTATGAGCAGGGTCAAACAGTCCCTCTTTTTCAAGTCTTGCTTTCATCTCCTCATATGCTTTGTATAAGCTTCCCAAGCCATCTTCTTGCATTGCTTTACAATATATTTGATATACTCCGTCTCTTTCAAATACAGATACAGTTCCAAATAAAGTTACTTTCATTCCGTCTTTTGGCTCAAATTTTAAATTGGCAGCATAACTTTTGAACATTATACATTTTATCAATGAATTTTCATCCTTTAATGTGAAATATAAATGGCCAGTATAATGATGCTTATAATTCGAAATTTCGCCCTTAACAAGTACATTGTTAAGTACTTCATCTCCGTCAATTTTCTTTTTTATATATTTATTTAATTCTGTTACACTAATTGGATTATATGCCATTATTCTTGTGATTCTCCTTCGTTTAAATTGTTGTTTTTAACTATGCTTGCTAAAACCCCATTAACAAAACTTGGTGATTTTGTATCTCCAAAAGCCTTAGCAAGCTCAA
This sequence comes from uncultured Clostridia bacterium, assembly GCA_944393165.1. The sequence goes on along the minus strand of CALXZF010000120.1, from coordinate 10,599 downwards.
CAGCTTCATTAATTACTACTTTAAAAGGAGTTTTTAGATATAGCATTTCAAAAATTGCCATTTCTAATATAACAACATTTACTTTTGCCAATCTATCATAGCTCCATTTTTCGCTTAAACAATTTTCTATTTGCTTTTTAATTTGCTTACCATGCCTTTTTGTTCCATATACTACATCTTTAATATACTTTGTTGTGGCTCTTCCATGTATGTCTCTTGTTTCAAGAAACATGTCCACATTTTCCTTGTAATCCTCGTATTTTGTATTTTGTGATTCCAAACTATATATTAATTCAAATGCTACTTTTCTATTTTCTGACATACTCATTTCGTTTAAATTTCCCCTTTATAACCTATCTACTAAATTTTTTAATTTTTCTTTAACTCTTTCTCTATTATGTTGAAAATAATATCCGGCATATCCGCAAACAGCTATTAAAATGATTGCTATAATAAGCTCATAGAATCTTGTAAGTAATAATAGAATAGCTATTATTATTCCTATTATCATCCCACCATATTTTGCCATGAAACTTTTAAAATCATCCATATTATCCAATCCTTTCTTATGGCTCTAATGTATTTTCTTTTACTGGTTCTATATTTTTTACTTTTATATTTACTTCTTTAACTTCTAAATCAGAAGCTTTTTTTATTGTATCTTTAATTTTATTTTGAAGATTTGTAGATAATTCTTTTATAACAGCATTTTCTTTTACAACTAAATTTACAAATACTTTTAGATTATTTTCTTTATCTAGTTCTATATTTGTAGTAACTTCTTCTGCACTATCAAAACCTTTAACTACTGCATTTACTAGATTTTCTATTGTCTCTTTTGTAATTAAAAGTTTTCCATTTGAATTTTCTAGCAATATTCCGTTTCTTGTTTCTTGCTTTTCTTTTGAACTAGAATCAAAGAATATGCATCTTATTGCTAGCAATATGAATATTATTGAAAGTGCTAATAATACTTTAGAAGTTATGCTATCTGTAACTGCTGCAGCAAATACATCTCCAATAAAATTTGTATCTATCCAGCCAAAAATTGCTAAACATAATATAACCGACATTATTAAAATTAAACTTGAAAATAATGCTAAACTTATTTTTTCTATTGTTTTCATATTTAATCTCATTCCTTCCTAGCACACAAATTTACAAAGGCACCAAAGTGCCTTATCTATTATTCTGCTTTATTTGTGTCATCAGTTTTTATTTCATCTAAATTGTTGCTGTCTGTATTAACACCTTGAACATGAACATTAACATCTAAAACTTTTAGTCCTGTCATGCTTTCAACTGCTTTTTTTACTCTGTTTTGAATTTCAAAAGCAACATCTGGAATTCTTACACCATACTCAACTATGATATTAACATCTATTCTTGTTTCTTTTTCTCCAGCTTCTACTTTTATTCCTTTTGCAAAATTTTTCTTTCCGCTAAAAACTTCTGAAATTCCTCCAGCAAATCCACCAGCCATAGATGCAACTCCTGGTACTTCAGAAGCAGCTGCTCCTGCTATAACTGCAATAACATCATCTGCTATTTTAATATTTGAGTTTTCAAGAGTAACTTCTGCTTGAACTTCCTCATTGTTTTTTACTTCATTAACTTCTTTATTTTCTTCCATAAAGATACCTCCTTAAAATTTATACTGTTTAATTTATTTTGCTAAAAAAACTACTATTAGTATACCAATTTTTCTAAATTTTTACAACAGTTTTAATAAAATTTTAATTATTTTCGTCACTTTCGAATACACCTTGTATTTTTACATAATTTGTTGTATAATATTTATCATAACATTTTGAAGGAGGAAGCATTATTATGAGAGTAAAAGAAGAGAATGTTCGTGTTTTACCTACGGGAATTTGTTTTTACTCAGAACGGCATGAAGACCATGCTGCTATAGCAACTATTAATAAGGAAGGAGAAATAAGTTCGGCTTGGATTAATTTAAACGAGCACAAAAAAGAAAAGTATAGAATAACATTTTTTCATTTATTATTATTTGTAATATATTCTATAGCTTTGATATTATTCTTTTTTTGTTATGCATACTTATTTAACGCATGCACTTCATTTATATGGATCCTGCGGTTATTCATTTTACTATTGCCATTTCTTGTGATATACTTATGTTCTGTCACAACTATTATAGAATTATTCTTAAGCAATAGAATTAAGAGCTTTCGAGCAATTAAAAATATGATTAAAAATGGATATAACGAAAAAGATGAAATACCAACTTTAGAAAATTTTCAAAAGTATTCTTACTATTGTAATGACAGCACTATGAATGTCATATTATTGATATTCTTATTCTGCATTGCATCGTTTATAATCACTTATATTCCTAACATACAGTTTTATGCGTGGTTATTATTATCACTTCTTTGCTCTGCCGTTATATTTCATTTTATTATACGACCTGGCAAACTAAACTTTATTCAAGGAATATTTGTTAATAGTCCAACTAATTCCGAGTTAAAAACTGCTATTGCTGGATTAAAAGTCTTAGCTGAGCATGAACAAAAACCAAACCAAAAATAGAGATTTGAATTCCAATTTCTATTCAAGCTTTATCCAAAAGTTTTTGTAAAAACTTAAAACCACAGTGAATTTTATTACTGTGGCTTATTTATTTTAAAACCATAACTATGAAATCCGCTATGGTTTTTGTTTTTCAGCTTTAATTTCAAAAGCTTTATCATTATTTTATTCTTCTCTATTACCTACTTCCAAGTCCTTCACTGATAAATTTATTCTTCCTTGATTATCTATGTCACTTACTTTTACAGTAATTTCATCTCCTTCAGAAAGAACATCTTCTACTTTATCAACTCTCTTACTTGAAATTTTTGATATGTGAAGTAATCCTTCTTTTCCTCCACCTAAGTCTACAAATGCTCCAAATGACATTATTTTTGTTACTATACCGTCATATATACCTCCAACTTCGATTTCTCTTACTATGTCTTCTATCATCTTCATTGCTTTTTTTCCGTTTTCAGTATCATGTGAGTATACGCAAACTCTACCGTCATCATCTATATCAATTTTTACACCAGTTTCATCAATAATTTTGTTGATTGTTTTTCCGCCTGTTCCTATAACATCTTTTATTTTATCTGGATGAATACGAGTTGTTAAAATTCTTGGTGCATATTTAGAAATTTCTGCTCTTGGCTTGTCTATAATTGGAAGCATAATTTCATCTAATATATAATCTCTTGCAACTTTTGTTCTTTCAAATGCTTCTTTTATAATGTCATATGTTAAACCATCTATTTTAATATCTACCTGTATAGCTGTAATACCGTCTTTTGTGCCACCAACTTTAAAATCCATATCTCCAAAGAAATCTTCAATTCCTTGAATATCTGTAAGCATTATATATCTGCTTGGTTCATTTTTGTCTGTAACCAAACCTGTTGATATACCTGCAACTGGCTTTTTAATTGGAACACCTGCATCCATTAATGCTAAAGTGCTTCCACAAATACTAGCTTGTGATGTTGAACCATTTGAAGATAATACTTCTGATACAACTCTTATAGCATATGGAAATTCGTCTTCTGTTGGAAGTACTGGAACTAACGCTTTTTCTGCTAAAGCTCCATGCCCTATTTCTCTTCTTCCTGGTCCTCTTGAAGGTCTTGCTTCTCCTACTGAATATGAAGGGAAATTATATTGGTGCATGTATCTTTTAGCTTGCTCTTCATCTATTCCGTCCAAGATTTGTTCTTCACTAATCATGCCAAGAGTTACAACAGACATTACTTGAGTTTGTCCTCTTGTAAATATGCTACTACCATGAGTTCTAGGAAGTACTCCTACTTCGCAAGAAAGTGGTCTGATTTCATCTATTTTTCTACCGTCTGGACGCTTATGTTCTTCTAATATCATTTCTCTTACACAAGCTTTTTCCAAATCGTGAATACTGTCTGCAATATCTGCTTTTCTTTCTTCTACAGCATCTTCGCCATATTTTTCAGCTACATATGCGGTAATATCTTCTGTAATTTTATCAATGTTAGCATCTCTTACTTCTTTATCTGTAGCTTGTACATCTTGGTACATTCTTTCTTTGAAATTATCAACTATATCTTGATAAAATTCTGGGTCTACCGCAAATGATTTATATTCAAATTTTGGTTTTCCTATTTCTTCTTTTATTTTTGTTATAAAATTGCATATATTTTTAATTTCTTCATGAGCTTTTTTTATGGCATCTAGCATTGTTTCATTTGGTATTTCATCTGCTCCCGCTTCAATCATTGTAATTTTTTCTAATGTTCCTGCAACTGTTGCAGTTAGCTTACTCTTTGCTCTTTGCTCTACTGTTGGGTTTATTACTATTTCTCCGTCTACCCAACCAACAGCCACTGCTGCAGTTGGTCCATTAAATGGAATATCTGATATTTCTAAAGCTACAGCTGAACCTATCATGGCACATACTTCTGGGCTATTATCCTGTTCTACAGACAACACTGTAGCTGTAATACATACATCATTTCTAAAATCTTTTGGGAATAAAGGACGAAGTGGTCTATCTATTGCTCTTGATGTAAGTATGGCTTTATCTGCTGGTTTTCCTTCCCTTTTTGTAAAACTTCCTGGTATTTTTCCTACTGCATATAATTTTTCTTCATAATCTACTGAAAGTGGGAAAAAATCAATTCCCTCTCTTGGTTCTTTTGAGGCTGTAACATTTGCCATTACAACTGTGTCTCCATATTTTACTACAACACTTCCATTTGCAAGGCCTGCAATTTTTCCTGTTTCGATAGTCAATTCTCTTCCTGCTAAATTTGTACTATAACTTTTAAACATAACTTTTTTTGTATGATTTACTCATACTACTCCTTCCTATATATATTTAATTAATAGCACTTTAATTAGTTGTAACCTCTATATTATGCTATTTTTCACTTTACAGTAGCTATATTTTTTAAATATCTGTATAGATAGATTTGCAATTTCCTTTGCATAACTTATAAACTCTATTAATACAATAGCATATTATACAAGCTACCTACTAATTTTTTTGTGCTAATAATTATTTTAACAATTTTTTGATTCCTATTCTTACAAAATTATCAATTCGTTAATTAGGCGTTTAGGCTAAAAAGCCAAAACGCCTAATGCTTAAAATTATTTTCTTAATCCTAATTTTTCAACAATGTCTCTATATCTTTGAACATCTTTTTTTGCTAAATAGTTAAGTAAATTTCTTCTTGAACCAACCATTTTTAAAAGACCTCTTCTTGAATGATTGTCTTTTTTGTGAACTTTTAAATGTTCTGTTAATTCATTTATTCTTTCTGTTAAAAGAGCGATTTGAACTTCTGGTGAACCAGTATCTTTTTCATCTCTTCTATATGTTTTTATTACTTCTTGTTTTCTTTCTGCTGTCATTGTTTTGCACCTCCTAATTTATTTAATTTGCCTTAAACTGAGTTATAGTGGTGTTATTTCCTAAAACCAAGTATAAGGTACTGACAAATAGTATTGTACCATAGTTTTCCAGCAAATGCAAGTGTTTTTGTGTATTTCGTTAATATACGACTACTCTATATTCCATAATGTACAGCCGTCTCTATCTGTTCCGCTATCTACAAGTGAAACTGCAGAATCTAGAGAAACTACAGGACGCACACCGTTATAGCGGATATACGAATAGCCATGTGAGCCGAACAGCCCATCACCGACGCACAATACCTTCATCCACACGGCGGAAACCGAAGTGAATAGAGTCCGAGTATATGTAGACATACGGCAAGCTAAGCCAATACCAAAATTGGCTGATTGAACCAGCATTTAATGAATATGCACCTGTGCTACTGTTTGTAAATAACATTTTATAAGCTGCACTATCTGTACTTATTCCTGCTGTTTCTCCACTTGAACTTGTGGTTAATGTGTTTGGGTAGTAATTATAATAATTACTCTCTAATGTAGTTATCTCTTGCATTACATCAGTTGTTGCATCTGCTGTGTATGGTGAACTTTGTCAATCTAATTTTTCATCATACCAATAAAAACTATTTCCGAATGAACCATTATTATGATTTTCTGTTAAATTGCCGTCTAATCCATTTGTTGCTCTATAATATGGATAATTTGTTCCGTCCCAATAGTATGTTACTCTATTTCCATATTCATATAAATATCCTGCTCCATACTTCGTACCGTTTCCAGTTTGTTCTGGGTCGTATACTCCTACATTATTTGGATTATATCCTGTTATTTTATTTACATCATCTACATTTATACTTCTTGCTCCTGTTGCCCCTTCTCCATTTCCATATATTGCACATATGTTTTCTAATTCGCTTATTCCGTTTTCTACTCCTGATTGCCCTTTTAAATAGAATTCTGTTCTTCCTGATGTTGGATTTGTATATCCTCCTTCTAATGGCACCAAATCCTCTGCTAGCAATAAAAGCTCTCCGGTTTCTTCATCTGCTCCTAGTACTCTCCAGCCATATTGATATTCTGATGCCGTAAATGTTTGAAGTCCATATCCATTGTTTTCTTCTAAAGATTCATATACTGCATCTGATGTTGTACAGTCATAATTTACATAGTCTCCTATTGCTAGTGTTACTTCTCCATTTGTTACATTTCCTTCTTCATCATAACGCCAAGCATTTTCTTTTAACATTTCTGATATATATGCATCCATATTTGCTAAAGATTCATCTGTATATGCTGTATCGTTTGCATAGTAATCACGGGCATCTTCAGCTCGTTTTATAAGGCCATTATCCCCAAATGCTAAGTTTATTGCTACTGTTGCTAAGATAATTATTATCAATATTGTTATTACAAGTGCCATTAGTGTTATACCTGTGTCTTTTCTTAGATTTTCTGATTTACTTTTCATGTGATTCTCCTTTCTTAAAATCAAATTTCCTATTCTTTCATAAAATTTTATAAGTTTATTACTTTGTTCAGATTACAGATTTCACATTACATCACTAGGCCCAGACGAAATGAGCCGAAGTAGCTGCTGTCACCGTAATTGCCATGGCTGAAGTAAAATACGCCTGTATTTTCCGCACTAATGTAATAGCTGCCTCCACGATTGAAAAACGAGCTATCAGAGTCCACGAAATCGGCACCGTCCTGATGCCAGCCATGTGTTTCATATGTTGCATCTCCATATTTATATCCTGTCTCTTCTACATTACTGTTATACACTGTTGAGTATTCATCACTTGTTCCATTAGCAAATGCCCCATTTCCTAACGAACCTCCTTTAAGATATACTGCTACATATGTCCAAGCACCTCCTCGCAAATCATAAATTCCATATACATTTCCTGTTGAGCTTTGGTTTTGATTTGTTTCTATATATGCATTTTCAGCCCCTCCTCCTGTCAAAAAGCTTGAATTTTGATTAAAACCTATTTCTGTTCCGTTTCTTCCATATGTGCTTTCTGTTAAATATGCTACTGCTCCCCATTCACTATTTTTTAACATATGACTATTTAATTCTTCTGCATAATTTCTTGATACTGTATACATGTTTCCTATTGTAATATATCTCCAACTTCTTACTCCAGGTTGTACTTTTACTGTTTTTTCGGTTGTATTATCCCCAGATGTACTGTGACTATTTCCTCCCACTCAGCTTGGTTCAAATTTTTCTACCCAAATTCCTGGAAGTTCGCTTGTCCAACCTCCTTCATCTACATCTGCTATAAATGCTGGATGTACCATAAAATAATCTTCACTTACCATTATTTTTGTTGTACTTGCTACACCTGCTAATTTCTTTCCTTCTGCATCTACTATTCCTCTACTATCTGAATAGCCTATTATTTTTCCTTCTGCTACTCCTTGTTCTTCTGTTAGTGTTCCGTTTAAATATTCATTTTTGCTATCCAATGAATTAAAATACACTATTCTATATGCATATCTTGGTATCCATACAAAATAACTTTCTACTCCATTCTTTGTTACTTTTGCATTTGCCCAATGGCTTGCTGTGTTCTCTTCTGTTCCTGTCCCTTTTACATAACTATATTCTGTTCCAGCTACCCATGTATTATTTTCTTCATTAAATACTACTTGCTCCATTGTTGTTCCTTCTGGTAAGTTTGTTTTGATTACTGGTGCATTTGGACTGCTTGATACATTATAGCTTGTTCCACTTAGCCACTTTATTTCTATTACTCCATTGGTCATATCTGCAAGTTCTGTATCTCCTTGTTCTGGCTCTGGGGTTGCCTGTGGTGTAAATGGTATCATTTCATCTAAATATACATCTAAATTTGCTAAAGATTCATCTGTATATGCTGTATCATTTGCATAGTAATCTCGTGCATCTTCAGCTCGTTTTATGAGGCCATTATCTCCAAATGCAAAGTTTATCGCTACTACTGCTAAGATTATTAGCACAATGATTGTGATTACTAGTGCAACTAGCGTTATACCTTTTTCTTTCTTTAGATTTGTTATTTTTCTTTTCATGTTACTCTCCCTTTTTGTTAATTTTTTCTTACTTCTTTTGTTTAACAGCATAAAGTTTTCCTCCTCTTATTCTGCTTTGTTTTTCCACTTTTAATATTTTTGTGCTTTTATTTTTTATAAACTTTCTAAAGCTCAGCAAACACTTATAATTTTCTATTTTTAGTATTTGCTTATTCTTGTTTTTTATTCATTTTAGTTGTTTACTCTTAGCTCATATTTATTTTATACTTTTAGTGTGTCTTTATCAATACTTTTAGTTGTTATTTTTAATTTGTAAAATACTTGTAACATTGCTGTAATGTTCTTGTAATATTAGCTTTGTTTTTATAATATTTTAACTACAAAAAAGACAGACTATCATACAGTAGATTATTTTCTTTTTCATATCTACTACATACAAGTCTATCCTTTTTATATTCTTCTCTATTTTTTATTATATTACCAAATTGTGCTTTTTGAGTACATTTATCAAAGCCTAATTGGCTTAAATTTAGGCTCTCTCTCTCTCTCTCTCTCTCTTACAACCTCAATGGTTTTAAAGTTCTTCATTTCTTTTGTTACCATAATATTTTCTCCTTATTTGCTTTCGTTTTTAGTTATCTTTACTCCTAAATTTTACACTAACTTATTTAACTTTGCAATACTTTTTTTATTTTTTCAGGGTCGCCTTACACTGTTGCAATTCACTATATAGTCCTCTCATTTGCACCAACTTTAGCAATTTCAACTTAGAAAGAAACGATTAGGTCTGTCCCTCCGTCTCAATTTTGGGACATTTGCTCCGTCCCCTTGTCCCAATTTTGGGACGATTGCTCCGTCCCCTTGTCTCAGCTTACATAATCTTCTCTACTAAGCTCAGGAAATGTAAACTCTATACTATTGCTTGTTATATTTCCGTCTTCCTCATGTGAAGTAAAAAATGTATTGCTTCCTTTTAGAAAATGCCTATACCTCGTATCTTCTGGAACATATCCGTTTCCTACAATTACAGGATCATCCCATGTTACATCTATAGCATACCAGTTATCATTTAGCCAAACATAATTCCATGCATGTGATTCTGTTTGTCCATTTGAGTTTGTTCCTGTTCCACTTACTAATACACATGGTATTTGAAGTTCATCCATTATGTATTTAAAACTTCTGGCATAGCCTTCACACACCGCTTCTCCGTCTGTTAATGCTCCGCAAATAGAATATGGTTCTTCACTTTCAAGATTTATGTCATACTCAACATTATTTACAAGCCAATTATGCACTTCTCTTATTTTTTGATAATCGCTATATCCTTCTAATTGTCTTTTTATTTCGTCTCTCATTGCTTCTAATAAATTTATTTTTCCAGTTAATTTTGAGTTTGATAAAAAATTGTCTTTTAAATATGTGCTATTATTACCGTTTGACAGTTCCACTCTATGTGATGAGTAACTTCCTATTGTTGTGGTCGTTGTGGTTAAAGTAAGCTTTTCTACATCTATATAGAAAATATCCATATTGTCATATGTATATGCATTCCAAGCTGATTGGAATGCTATATTTAATGTTTCTTCTCCTCCTGAAGAATTTAGTAAATCATTAAATTCCGTACCAAAGTCAATTGTATATGTGCCTGATTTCATATTTTCTTTATTTTCTTCCAAGCCTTCATATATTGTTTTTCCATATTCATCTAATTGATTATAGTAATATCTATAGCTTATTAAATTACTATGTGCACCATTATTTGAATTAGTTTCTGTCACTGATGTGTTTAATCCATTAAGTGACATAGATTCTGATTCTTCTTTTGGAATGTATTCAATACTAGATTGATTTTGTGTGTTAGATTCTGCTATTTGGTTACCCTCTGGCATAATTTCTAATATATCTACATACACAATTTCATATACTAGAAATGCTATTAATATTAGCATTAAGATTCCAATTATAAATGATAAGAAAGATTTTCCATTATTATTTTTCATTAATCAACCTCTCGCATTTGTTGGTAGTGTGAAAACTTTATAAGCTTCCAACTACTTTTTTGTTTATTTTTAAGTCTTTTTTGACCTTTTTATTTTTTACCTCTATTTTTACTTTAAAAAAATAGCGAATTCCTGTATAATTAGTTCA
>CALXZF010000119.1 GCA_944393165.1 uncultured Clostridia bacterium | reverse complement strand
ATCAATACTTTTAGTTGTATTTTTTTATTTGTCAAATTTCTGTAACATTACTGTAATCTTTTTGTAATAATTGCTGAACTTATTTCAAACCACAAAAAGGACAGGCTATTATGTAGTAGATTAATTTGTTATCCGCATCTACTGCACGCTAGTCTATCCTTTTTATTTGCTTCTATATAATTTATTACTTTACTAAATTGTCCATTTTTAGCACATTTATCAAGCCCAAATTTGCTTAAGTTTAGGCTCTCTCTCTCTCTCTCTCTTACAACCTCAACGGTTTTAAAGCTTTTCGTTTCTTTTGTTGTCATAATATTGTCTCCTTTTCTTCTTCTGTTTTTTGTTTTACTTTACTTCTAGATTTTACACTAACTCATTTCCCTTTTCAATAGTTTTTTAAACTTTTTAGAATTTTTTCTATTTCTTTTCACAGTCTTTATTTTTATTTGAGCGAGGTGTATTTTTTTTATGCACCTCGCTCATTTATTATAATAACCCGTGATTAGTGATAAAATTCACTATTTTCTGCTTGTCTATTGAATTTTTTCACTTTTTTATGTATAATACTAGCATGGTTACAGAGAAAGCCACAAATTACAAAGCAAGGGATGTGAATTTTATGAACAATGTTTTAGTTAAAGAATTATACAAAGGTGTTGATAAATATAATAATAATGAAGTTAAAGTATCTGGTTGGGTACGAACACTAAGAGATTCTAAAAACTTTGGCTTTATAGAGTTAAATGACGGAAGTTTTTTTAACAATGTCCAAATTGTATTTGATAATACTTTAGACAACTTTGAAGATATAAGAAAATTAAGCTTAAGCTCTACAATAGAAGTTGAAGGACAATTTATAAAAACTGAAAATGCAAAACAACCATTTGAAATTAGAGCAAATAAGATTAATATTATTAATGTAGCAGATTTAGATTACCCACTTCAAAAGAAAAGACATTCTTTTGAATATCTAAGAACTATTGCACATTTAAGGCCAAGAACCAATACATTTAATGCTGTATTTAGAGTAAGGTCAATATTATCTTTTGCAATTCATAAATTCTTTCAAGAAAAAGGATTTGTGTATGTTCACACACCAATTATTACTGGTAGTGATTGCGAAGGTGCGGGAGAAATGTTCCGCGTAACTTCGTTTGACTTAAATAATACTCCAAAAACTGAAGAAGGCAATGTTGATTTTTCACAAGATTTCTTTGGAAAAGAAGCTCATCTAACTGTTAGTGGACAATTAAATGTAGAAACATTTGCTCATGCTTTTAGAAATGTGTATACATTTGGTCCTACTTTTAGAGCTGAAAATTCAAACACTTTAAAGCATGCTGCTGAATTTTGGATGATAGAGCCAGAAATTTGTTTTGCAGATTTAACAGATTGCATGGATTTGGCAGAAGAAATGATGAAATTTGTGATTACTTATGTTAGAGAAAATGCACCAGAAGAAATGGAATTCTTCAATAAATTTGTTGATACAAACTTACTAGCAAAACTTGACAATGTAGTTTCTAATGATTTTGGAAGAATTACTTATACTGATGCAATTAGAGAATTAGAAAAAGTAAATGACCAATTCGAATTTCCTGTTCACTGGGGTAGTGATATTCAAACAGAGCATGAAAGATATTTAAGTGAAGTTATATTCAAACGCCCTGTGTTTGTAACTGATTATCCTGCAAAGATTAAAGCTTTTTATATGAAATTAAATCCAGACGAAAAAACTGTGGCTGCTGCTGATTTACTTGTTTCTGGTATTGGCGAAATAATTGGTGGAAGTGCAAGAGAAGATGATTTTGAAAAGTTAAATAAGAGAATAAAAGATTTACACTTAAACGAAAAAGATTATTGGTGGTATTCAGATTTAAGAAGATATGGCTCTTGTCCTCATGGAGGATTTGGCTTAGGTTTTGAAAGATTAATGATGTACATTACTGGTATTTCAAACATTCGTGATGTAATACCTTTCCCTAGAACTCCAAATAATTGTGAATTTTAATATGTAACTCTAGATTTCATACTAATTAAAACATTGATTTTAATTGGTATGAAATTTTTATGTATAGTGTACTTGTAATTTTTTCCAGTTCGTGTTATAATAAAGTATGCTGTTAAAAATATTTGCATAAAGAGGAGGGTTTTACATGATTTATACAGCAGAACTTAATGTTTATCGGAATCTACATTGTTTGTTCACATCTAACGAAGTAAGCTCAGGATGTTATCAACCCGTATCAAGTGCTATTTTAGCATTTTGTGCAAAGTCAAAAGACTTTAAAAGATATGCATTGGAAAATGCAGACGATTGTATACGGATTAAAGAATATGATTTCGACCGTGTCAATTGGAATTGCATTGAAATATCTAAGAAATGTTTTTTTAAAGATATCCATCCAAGCGTAAATGAAATAGAACGCCTTGAAGCTTCTATTTTAAGATTACAAGAAATGCTTTCAATCGCAACTATTGGACTTGAAGATCAAGAGAGTGTAAAGAGCTTTCATTTTGAATTTCATTATATGAATTTTGATGAAAAGCAATTTTATGTATCTGCAGTCCTCGAAACTCAGGCGGTCAACGAGGACAATGGTGAAACAATCGAGATAATCGATAAAATTTTAAGTAAGACTTTCCTGAAATAAAAGGAATAGATTATTTCTTTTTATTTCAAAAAACCTCATACGATTAAGTATGAGGTAATTTTTATTTTTTATTATTATTCTGCTGAACTTGCTTCAGCTTCAGGAGCTTCATAAGCTTCTAATATAGCTTTTTGAATTTTCTCTCTTGTCTCTGGATTTATTGGATGAGCTATATCTTTGAATTCTCCGTTTGGAGTTTTTCTGCTAGGCATAGCTATGAATAATCCATCTTGGC
>CALXZF010000118.1 GCA_944393165.1 uncultured Clostridia bacterium | reverse complement strand
TACAATTACTACATTCATAATAAAGATTACCTCATTATAAATACATTAAATAAAAAGCCATAGGCCACATATCTTCCGTAACCTGTACCTACTAATACATAGCCTATTGATACATGTTTACCAGGTTGTTTATGAGATAATAAAAATGTAGTTTTTTTCCAGTATGAAAAATGCTGGAAAAACTGCATTTTCTTTTTTTTGAAATATAAGGAAGAAAATGGTAAAATTAAAGTACATCTAAGTATAGGTCTCAAGATAAAGAAAGGAGTTGATAGTTATGAGACTAGATGTACTAAATGAAATTGAAATATATGTAAGAGGAGGTGAAATTGGAATAGTGAGTAAGGCAGCAATAGCAAAAATTATGGGCTGTGACCCACGAACTGTAAAGAAATATATAGAAGGATATGTTCCCAAGAGAAGAAGAACAGTAAAGAAAAAATCAAAGTTAGATGAATATAAAAATATAATTGAAACGAAGATGGAGATAGGCTGTAGTAGTATGGCAATATTTAAATATATACAAAAAGATGGATATAAAGGCTCATATTCATTAGTTGCAGATTATGCTTTAAAACATAAGAAAGAAGAAGTGAAAAAGGCAACAATACGTTATGAAACCTCACCTGGATTGCAAGCACAAGTAGACTGGAAAGAAAGCATAAAAATGACATCTAGTGCAGGACAAATATATGAAGTAAATATATTTCTAATGGTACTAGGATATTCTAGGCTTAAGTTTCTAAAACTAACAAGTGATAGGTCACAAAAGACATTGTTTACTTGCATGAATGAGGCATTTAAATACTTTAATGGAGTGCCAAGAGAAATACTTTTTGATAACATGCCAACAGTTGTGGATAGAGCAAATAGTAGAATTGGCAATGTAAAAATAAATGGAAAATTTATGCAGTATGCAAAAGATATAGGATTTAAAGTAATAACGTGTAGAGCATATAGACCACAAACAAAAGGAAAAGTTGAGTCATTAGCAAAGCTTGTGGATAGACTAAAGGTGTATAACAACGAATTTAAAGATTATGAAGAACTAGAGAAAATTGTAAATAACTTTATGGAAGAAATAAATAACGAAGTGTCTCAAGGGACAAAGGAAAAGCCTGTGGATAGACTAAAAAAGGAAACAAAGTATTTGTTACCTTTACCAAATCAAGATATTTTAAAAACATATATCGCTTCGCCAAAAGAATATAAAGTTTCTAAAGAATCTATGATTACATATAAAGGGCAGAAATACTCTGTTCCTACTTACCTAATAGGTGAATCAGTTTCTGTAAGAGAAACTGATGAATATATCCATATATATTATACAACAAATTTAATCACAACGCATAGAAAAACTGATAAATTTTTAAATTATCAAAAGGAGCACTTAAAGGATATATTGAAATCAGATGCACTAAAAGACATGTCAGAGCTAGACATTGAGAAATTTGCAGAAGCATATTTACAGGATTATGACAATTTGTAAAAAAGGAATAAGGGATTGGAGGTATAAAAGTATGAGCATATATACAGACTTAATTGACAATTTAGAGGAATTAAAGCTGGATAGAATAAAAAATATATTACCAGGATATTTAGATGAAATGAAAGACAAAAATATATCATTTACTGAAATGATGTATGACTTAACAAAAGAAGAAATAAAGTATCAAGCAGAAAGGGCTGCTAAAGTAAATATAACAGTTTCTGCATTTCCATTTGAGAAAACATTAGATGACTTTGATTTTTCATATCAACCAAGCATAGATAAAAATGAAATATTAGATTTAGAAACATTAAGATTTATGGAAAAAAATGAAAATATAATATTTGTTGGAACTAGTGGAGTTGGTAAAACACATTTGGCCGTAAGTATAGGAATGGCCGCTGCCAAGAAAAGACTTAGTACATATTACATAACGTTTAATGACTTAATTAATCAATTGCTAAAGGCTAATTCTGAAAATAGGGCTGATATAAAAATAAAATATTTTTGTAAGTATAAGTTGCTGATTATTGATGAAATAGAATATTTACCAATTACAAGAGAAGGAGCATATTTGTTTTTCCAATTGATAAATAAAAGATATGAGAAAAAATCAACGATATTTACCACAAATCAAATATTCAGTAAATGGCCAGATGTTTTTGGAGATAGTGTAGTGACAGCTGCAATAATAGATAGAATAGTACATCATAGTCATATAATTAAAATAAATGGAAAATCCTACAGAATAAAAGATAGAAATGTAGAGCTAAGAAAAAGTATTGATAAGGAGGAATAGTAAAATGACCATTAAAGAAATGATGATTTATGTGGATGTAGCAATAGAAGAAATAGAGGAAGAAGAAAATCCACTTACGAAAGAGAATTTGTTGAATGAGTTAAGGTTTTTAGCTTACCATAGAAATAAGAAAGATATTTTACTGAAAAGAAATATAAGTAAAGAAGAATTTTTCTAGAAATAAAATTTAAAAGTGGGGATATTTATCCCCACAAAAGTATATTTTTAAACTGGAACTTTCATGCATTTTTAAATTGGAAAAAACATGCATTTTTCTCTTGACATTTACAGTTTTATATTGAGTTTGTCTACCCTAGTGTGTGAAATTTTATAATATATATATAGAAAGTGATGTGATGAAAGTCAGATTATGAAGGCAAAAAATCATGTCACTTTTTATATAATCTAATCTATAGAAAAAGTTATC
>CALXZF010000117.1 GCA_944393165.1 uncultured Clostridia bacterium | reverse complement strand
CTGACGCTATTATCCAAAATTCAGGTAAAATTTATACAGATACGCTTGTTACGAATATACAAAAAGAAGATGATAAATTTATAACATCATGTAAGGACTATGTTGTTAAATCAAAATATGTAATACTCGCTTCTCATTATCCTTTTATAGACCGTTTAGGATATTATTTTTTGAAGATGTATCAATCAACATCTTATGTAATTGCAGTAGATATTGGAGATAAAAGTTTTGACGGAATGTATATAAATTCTGAACAGCCAACTTTTTCTTATAGATTTGTGCCTTTTAATGGTTCTGGCGGAAAAAGACTTTTGTTAGTAGGTGGTTCAGATCATAAGACTGGAAGTAAAATAGATTTATCAAATGCTTATACTATTTTAGAAGATGAAGTAAGAAAATATTATCCTGAGTGCAAAGTTCTGTATAAATGGAATACAGAAGATTGTATTACGCTTGATAAGATTCCTTATATTGGTGATTTTTCTCACTTTATGCCTAATATGTATATTGGTACTGGCTTTAATAAATGGGGAATGACTTCTTCTAATGTTGCTGCAAATATTATTGTTGATAAAATTTTAGATCGT
Organism: uncultured Clostridia bacterium; assembly: GCA_944393165.1. The sequence continues at coordinate 2,571 of CALXZF010000117.1, read as the reverse complement.
ACAAATGAATATGAGGACGTTTTTAAGGCTACTAGATTGCATCCTATCAAGAAAAATGCTGAACTTGGGAATATGATAAAAGAGACTGTTAATTCTCTTGTGATTAATAAGTTTAAGGTGGCTGAGGTTGGTTTTAATGGAATTGAGAAGCTTACTGACGCGAATGGCTCTGCGATTAATAGTAAAGATGATCATAATGAGGCGCATATAGATGATGGTAATTTTACAAAAACCGAAAATGACTCTATGCATGTATCAGGAAATCTTTTTGCTGTTCTCGAAAATGACACTGGACATGTTCTTGAATATAAAGGTCAAAAAATTGGAGTTTATAAAGATACTAATGGAAGGATTTTTACTGTTAAACCTATTTGTACTCATTTAGGTTGCCTTCTCAGTTGGAATACTCTTGATAAGACTTGGGATTGTCCTTGTCATGGCTCTAGATTTGATTATCTGGGACATCAATTGTACAATCCTGCGATTAGGGATTTGGAGGTGGTGAATTTGAACAAAAATTTACAGCCAAGTAATTAAAAACGACAATAAAATTTTTTGCTTCAATTAGAAGGTTAAAATCAAGCAAAGCCAAAGCTTAAAGAAGTGCTATTGGAATCAATAACACTTCTTATAATATTCAAATATATCCACATTTTCATCATCAAACTGTATTAAATAGTCTTCCTTATAATGATTTTTATACCAATCTACTTTTTCATATATTTTTTCTTTTACGCCATTTATATTAATTTTTGAATTTTCCTCAATTGCAAATAAAATTGGAATAATACTGTTACCACAAATGCAAATATCATAATTAGTATAATCACAAAATCCAAATATATTTTTTTCAAACTTTAATTTTTCTTTATAAGAAATATATAGATAATCATCCTTAAATAAATGATTTATTTTTATTGATTTATATCCTATATCAACTATTCCAGATGTTTTTACATATCCTGTCATATACCAAATCACCCTACTTCTAAATTCTATATAATCTTCTGTTAAATCCTCTTTTCTTATTTTAGTAGGATAACGACCGTGTGAATAAAGATATTCGTTGTTCGTATCCAAAACTTCTCTAAATCTTTTTCCGAATTTACCTTTGGTATACAAATAAGATTTTAGCCTTTTTTTCTTATTACAATTCTTTGTATCTTTTATATCTAGCCATTCTATATCCTCTTTATTTCCACCAACTCTACAATAATCATCTCTTCCATCTTTGTAACAAGAGCCACATCTACATATTTGAAAATTATATCTGTATTTGCTTTGCAATATATCTCCATATTTTTTACATCTAATCATTTCTCCCATTTCGACATCTACTCCTTACTCTAATAGATTTACTATGTTAATGAAGTTATCCTACAATTGAAATCATTGCCGAAGTTTTTATTGGGCTATCACTACTTTTTATAATTGTATTTCTAAAATATCTAAACATATCATAATAAGTTTCCATTACAATTTTCCCATCATTCAAATATGTTATCAAATCAGCAAATATTGTTAACCCATCTCCAATATATGAAATATCATTAGTAAACAAATTGCCTTCAGCTAATTCAAAATTTATATTCTGTTGTTCTTCTGCCATTTGCATTAATTCTTTATAATTTTTACCTTTTGAATTTTCTAATAGTTCCTTTAAATTTTTTGAAATTCTTTCATAATCTTCTATATCCGCCATATTTTCTAGCACAATCTTTAATTGTTCTTCAACAAATGGAACTGCATATTTTTCTATATATTCCTTCTTCATTCCTAACAATAAAAATTTCTCATCTTCTATTGGCTCATCATAAATTTTTAAATCTAGTGATTTCTTTAATTGATTCATTATTTTCTCTTTTGAATAACCATCTTTTTTTACAAATACCTTTGTTGCGATTCCTACACATAAAAATCTACCCATAAAACCAACTCCCTCTATATAACTTAATCAATAAGGTAACATTTATTTATATATTTGTCAATTAATTCAAAAACTATTTATTATCTGCTTTTGTATCCATTGTAGAAGTAACCTTCAAATGTTATTATAGAGGTGGAAAATAAAAATCCACCTCTATGATACACTACATTATCTATTAATTGCTTTTTCTATCTCGTCAAATAAAGCTGTCCTTTTAGCATACTCAGAATATTTTAATTCTTTTATTGTATTATTCACTAATTGCTCTCCATTATTTAATTTTTTTATTGCCAATACTAGACTAGCTACTTTTTTATAACTTTCTCTATCTTTTTTTCCAGATAAAACTTCATAAATTCTATTTTTCAAATAATTAAATAATTTATCAGTATATTCATCTTTTAAAACCTCAATATTAGCTATCAATCTATATTCATTTTCTTTATTACATAATAATTTAAATAGATTTTCTTTTTGCTCTAAAACAATATAGACTTTTTCTAAAATAATAGTATCTTTACATTTATCTAATAATTCATTTATGTATTTATCAAATTTATTAGAATATCTTAATGCTTCTAAATAATTAATATTTTTTGTCCCTAAAAAACTATAATAATCACATTCATCTTCAATATCTTCTA
>CALXZF010000116.1 GCA_944393165.1 uncultured Clostridia bacterium | reverse complement strand
TGTAAAAATATATGTCCAAAACAATGCATAACAATGGTAGAAGATGAAGAAGGATTTAGATATCCACATATAGACAAAGAGAAATGTATAAATTGTGGTTTATGCGAACGTGTATGCCCAATTCTACATGAAAGTAGCAACACCAATTTAAAAAAAGAAACAGAATTTTTTGCAGCTTTCAACAATGAGGAAGATACTATAAAGAATAGTTCTTCTGGAGGAGTTTTTTCTCTATTGGCAGAAAACATATTGTCAAAAAATGGAGTTGTATATGGTGTTATACAAGAAGATGTATATAAAGTTAAGTTTATTAGAGCTGAAAACAAGGAAAAATTAAACAAGATAAGAGGATCTAAATATTTACAAGCCAATATAGAAGATATGTACATAGAGGCTAAAAAAGACCTAGAAGAAGGAAAGAAAGTATTATTTTCAGGAACTCCATGTCAAATAGCGGGTCTTTATAATGTTTTAGGAAAAGAGAACGATAATTTGCTTACAGTTGATGTTGTATGCCATGGGGTTCCTTCAGATGCGGTATATAGAGAATATATCAATTATGTAGAAGAAAAAAATAAAAAGCAAGTTATAAATATTAAATGGAGAGACAAAATACAAGGCTGGGGACCTAATAGAATAACTTTATATTTTAACGATGGAACAACAGAAACCAAAACTTCTAGTCAAAATCCATTTCAAACAGGTTTTTTAAAAAATATCTATTTGAGACCATCTTGCTATAAATGTAAATACGCAAAATTGCCTAGGATAGGCGACATATCTTTGGCAGATTTTTGGGGATACAATGGGAAGCTTTTAGAAAAAAATAAAAATAGGGGATTATCAATTTTAATCATTTCTTCAAAAAAAGGAAAAAGAATTTTTGATGAAATAAGCAAGAATATGACATTAGAAAAAGTATCAGAAGACTATGTAAAATCTAAATCAAGACATGTGTATCTTCATCCAGAGGAAAACGAAAAAAGAGCTAAATTTTTTAAAGATTTTAAAAAAATGAAATTTAAAACACTTAAAATAAAATATGGAATGGAAGATTTGTTTTTTATAAAGTTATTAAAGAAAATTAAAAGGAAAATAGTAAAATGAACAAAAACTCGAGAACTAAAAATTCAATAATTAATTCTATATATGCTTTTTCTGCACAGTTAATTACACTAATACTAAATTTTATAGTAAGAACGGTATTTGTAAAAGTTCTGTCAGCAGAATATTTGGGGGTAAATGGATTATTTACCAATATTATAACAATGCTATCACTGGCAGATTTAGGAATAGGAATTTCAATACCATATACATTATATAGGCCTTTGGCAGAAGACAACAAAGAAAAAATAAAAGCATTAATGAAACTATATTCTAAAATATATAATGTTATAGGCCTAGTTGTTTTAATAGTAGGCATATCAATTACACCATTTCTAAAATACATAATTAAAGAGATGCCTAATATTCCAGAAATAAACTTGGTATACATATTGTTTGTTATAAATTCTGCTTGCTCATACTTTTTTGTTTATAAAAAATTGCTTTTAGATTCTGATCAAAAAGCTTTTATAGCAAGTCGAATTATAATGATAGCAACAGTTATAAAAAGCATTATAGAAATTATAGTATTATATATAACAAAGAACTATATAGCATATTTGCTAGTAAGTATTATAATAACTATTATACAAAATTTAGTAATTTCACTAAAATGTAATAAAATATATCCATACTTGAAAGAATCCTCAACAGAAAAAGTAAGCAAGGAAGATATTAATAGTCTAAAGAAAAATACGTCTGCGCTTATAATATATAGAATAGGTGTCACAGCACTAAATGGTACAGACAGCATAATTTTATCTAAATTTATAGGAGTAGTTGCTGTTGGAATATACTCAAATTATCTCTTGATAACAAATGCAATAACAAATGTAATATCTCAAATATTTTCGGCAATAACATCAAGTATAGGAAATTTAGTTGTTACTACAGAAGAAAAAAAGAGTGAAGAAATATTACACAAATTACAATTTCTAAGTTTTTGGTTATATACTTTCTTTTCAGTTTGTGTAATAGCATTAATAAATCCATTTATAAAGCTATGGATAGGTTCAGAATACTTATTAGATAATTACACTGCCTTTGCTGTGGGGTTGAATTTATATGTTTTGGGAATGCAAAATGTGATTTCTTCTTTTAGAAACGCATATGGTTTATTTGTGCAAGGAAAATACAGACCAGTAATAATGGCTATTGTGAACATTGTTTTATCAATATGGTGGGCTAAAACAATTGGAATATTAGGAGTAATATTAGCTACAGTATTTAGTAGGTTATTTATAATGGGAATTTATGATCCAATAGTTGTATTTAAATATGGATTAAGACATAGTCCTAAAAGATATTTTATCACTTACGCAAAATATCTTGCTATATTTATTGCCTTAAGTGCACTTTCTATGTATGTAGTAAATTTGTTGGTAATTGATAATTTCTTTACTTGGATTATAATAGGAATTCTATTAGCTATTCTAATTAATATAATACTATTTATAATGTTTTATAAATCAGATAATCTTATATTTTACAAGGATAAGTTAAAAAATGTTATAAAAGACATAAGGACTAGATAAAACGAGGTGAAAAAATGGATAAAACATATTTTGATACATTAAAAAAAGAAGATTGTAACGGATGTGGAGCTTGTAGCTTAGTATGTCCAGTTAATGCAATAACAATGGTAGAAGACGAAGAGGGATTTTTGTACCCAAAGATAAATGAAGATAGATGTATAAAATGTAATAAATGTAGGAAAGTTTGTAGTAATTTCCCAAAAGAAAATGAGTATAATATAAAAGTATATGCAACTAAAAACAAAGATAAAGAACAACGAGACAATAGCACATCTGGTGGAATGTTTAAAATATTGTCTAAATATGTTTTAGAGAAAAAAGGGGTAGTATTTGGTGTTAAACTTAACAAAGATTTGGTTGCTGTGCATGATTATGGAGAGACAGAAGAGGAATGTAAAAAGTTTAGCTTTTCAAAATATGTAAGAAGTGACTTAAATGGTTCATATGAAAAAATCAAAGAATTTTTAAATAATGATAGATATGTACTTTTTACAGGAACTCCATGCCAAGTACAAGGATTAAGAAATTTTCTAGGTAAAGATAATGATAAATTAATCCTGTGCGAGATTATATGTCATGCCAATCCATCTCCTAAAGTATTAAAAACATATCTAAAAGCTCAAGAAAAAATAGAAAATAAAAAGATTAAAAATATCTATTTTAGAAGTAAAAATAAAGAAATGGATAATATGGCATATATTGAATTTGAAGATGGAACTAAAAAGAAAATAGAAGAATATATAACAGCATTTTCAGGAAATCAATTAATTAATAGACCTTCTTGCTATAATTGTAAATTTGTTAATGAAAATAGAAAGGCAGATTTTACAATAGGAGATTTATGGGGAATTGAAAAAATACTTCCAGAATTTAATGATAATAAGGGAATCTCTCTTTTAACTGTTAATTCAAAAAAAGCCGAAAGTATTTTTAAAGAAATAGAAAATATGTTAGAATACAAAGAAGTTGATTTATATCAAGCATTTGAATATAATCATCATACTAATCTACGTAAAAATAAAAATAGAGATTATTTTTTTGAAAAGTTAGCAGAAGGAACAATTAATCAAAATAATATAATAGATTACATAAAAAAATACACAAAAACACCACTATATAAAAAGATTTTGAGAAAGGCAAAAAGAATATTTAAAAAAATTAT
>CALXZF010000115.1 GCA_944393165.1 uncultured Clostridia bacterium | reverse complement strand
AGAGCTAGAAAATGAAATACAGAATATAGATAATTTTGTATATGATGAAAAGTACAAAAAATTTAACGAAAAATACAATTATTTAGATGATGGACATGCAACAGATAGAGTGGTAGAGGAGTGTATTTATTGAAGCATGCGTAAAAATATCTTTAACAAAAAATTAGAAGGAGTTATGATGAAAAAATTTTTAAAATTTTTTAATAGAAAATATATTGCATCATTAAGTTATGTAAAATATTATGAAAAATTAAAAATAAATGAAAATATAATATTTTTAGAAGCGCAAAATGGAAGAAATGCAAATGGGAATATTTTTTATATAGCACAAGAATTAAATAATAACAAAAAATATAAAAAGTTTTATATATATGTATCCGTGGATTCTAAAGTGTATAGAAAAACGAAAAAAAGCTACAAAGCAAAAGGTTTGAGAGGTATAATCTTTGTAAAGGCTAAATCGAAAAAATACTATAAATTACTTGCTTCAGCAAAATACTTAATCACAGATATTTCATTTGACCCATGTTATATAAAAAAAGAAGGACAAGTCATATTGAATACTTGGCATGGAACACCACTTAAGACCTTAGGAAGAAAAGTAAATTCAGAATTTCATGATTTGGGAAATATTCAGAAAAATTTTATACAGGCAGATTATTTACTATATCCAAATGAATATACGATGAAACATATGGTAGAAGACTATATGATAGAAAATCTAAGTAATGCAAAAATTATTTTAGAAGGATATCCTAGAAATACTGTATTTTTTGATGAAAAACTTAAAAATAGAATTAGAAGAGAACAGGGACTAGAAAATAAAGAAGTTTTTGTATATATGCCTACTTGGAGAGGAATTGTAAATAAAGTAGAAAATGATGAGCAACAAAATGATATTCAGGTTTATTTAGAGAAAATAGATAAAAATTTAAGTGAAAACCAAGAATTTTTTGTTAACCTTCATCCATTTGTCAATGACATTATTGATTATAAAAAGTTGAAGAAAATAAAGAAATTTCCAAAAGAATATGAAACATATCAGTTTCTTTCTGTTGCAGATTGCTTGATAACAGACTATTCTAGTGTGTTTTACGATTTTGCCAATACTCATAAAAAAATAATATTATTTACATATGATGAGGAAGAATATTTACATGATAGAGGATTATATATTTCGTTTGATGAACTTCCATTTACAAAGGTAGATAATGTAGATGATTTAATAAAAGAGATGAATTCAGATAAGAAATATAACGATGAAGAATTCATGAAGAAATATTGCAAATATGATAATAAAAATGCTACTAAAAAAATTTGTGAGGCTATTATATTAAATAAAAAGAACAATTTGGAATATAGAAAAATAAAAAATAATGAGAAAGAAAATGTTTTAATATTTGCTGGCAATTTAGCAATGAATGGAATTACAAAATCTTTATTAACATTATTGAATACTATAGATACTAGAGCAAAGAATTACTTTATTACTTATGATACAAGAGCAGTAAGGAAACATAAAGAAAGTATAAAAAGATTACCAGAAAATGTTGGCTATATTCCAATTAAAGGTAGAATGAATGTAAGATTTTTTAAAAAGGTAATGATGTTCTTATATTCAAAAAAGATTTTCAAAGATTATTCTAAATATATTGAAAAACTAAAACCAGATTTAAGAAGAGAAATAAAGAGAATATATCCTAATGCAAACTTTTCTACTGTAATTCAATTTAACGGATATAATATCAAAAGGATACTATTATATAGTGAATTTAAATGTAATAAGATAATATTTGCACATAATGACATGTATAAAGAAGCGGTAGAAAAGAAAAATGCACAATTACCAATTTTGAAATATGCATATGAAAATTATGATAAGGTTGCATTAGTAACAGAAGATTTAATAGAGCCAATCTCAAAAATAGCTAATATAGATAGTAAATATTATATTGTTCATAATATTATTGATTATAATAAAATTTTAAAAGATTCAAAAAAAGAAGTTTGTTTTGATGAAAAAACAGAAAGTACAGTAGAGTTGGAAGAATTAAATTACATATTAAATAGTAGAAATAAAAAATTTATTACGATAGGTAGATTTTCTAAAGAAAAGGGTCACGAACGACTTATAGATGCCTTTGAAAAATTATATCAAAAGGATAATTCTATTTATTTAATAATAATTGGTGGATATGGCAAGGAGTATAGAAATATTTTAGAGAAAGCTCAAAATTTAAGTTGTAAAGATAATCTAATTATCATAAAATATGTAAGTAATCCATATGCTATACTAAAAAAATGTGATTATTTTATATTACCATCATTTTATGAGGGTTTTGGAATTGTAATAGCAGAAGCAGATATATTAGGCAAGCCTGTAGTGGCGACAAATATTGTAGGACCAGCAAAGTTTATGCAGAAATATGGAGGAACATTAGTTGAGAACTCAGAAGAAGGAGTATATGAAGGGCTAAAATTATTATATGAAGGCAAAGTTAAACCAATGAATGTAGATTTTGAAAAATATAATGATGAAGCAATAATGGAATTTGAAAAATTGCTAAAGTAAAGATTTTAAGATTTATGAAATATAAAATGTTGTGCAAGGAGGAGTTACTATGAAAAGAATTTTGACATATGGAACTTATGATTTATTACATTATGGACATATACGATTATTGCAAAGAGCTAAAGCTCTAGGAGATTACCTAATAGTTGCATTATCTACAGATGAATTTAACGAGAGCAAGGGCAAAAAAGCATATCATAATTATGAAACAAGAAAGAAGATGTTAGAGGCAATAAGATATGTTGATTTAGTTATACCAGAAGAATGCTGGGAGCAGAAGATATCCGATGTGCAAAAATATGATGTAGATATTGTTGTTATGGGTAGCGACTGGGCAGGAAGTGATAAATTTGATTATTTAAAAGATTACTGCGAAGTTGTGTATTTGGACAGAACAGAAGGAATTTCGACATCAAAAATAAAACATGACTTAGGATTGCAAGAGCCAATAAATGGAGTAAATCAAATTCCAGAAACAGAACAAGAAAGAGATAAAAAATAGGAGAATATATGGAAAAGAAAAATCTAAAGAAAGTATTGCTAGTTGCTTTAGTTATACTAGTTTGTTTAGTATGCTTATATCTAATTGCATACCACCAACTTATGGTAAATGGCAAAGAATATAAGCAGTCTATTAGTGAAGAAAATTTTGAAGATATAAATAGCAAATATGAAGATGCTTCAGAGTGGAATGTTGTAGAAAAAACTTTTACAGCAAAATATAGTGATTTAAATAAAATATTAATATATTTTGATATTGCCGATGATGACGCAGAAACAGAAGAAAGTATTAGTATTAAATTAGAAGATTTAAGTAATAATACGGTTGTAAAAGAAGAACAAGTTTCATTTAGCACAATAAAAGAGAATAGTGAGTATTACTTTAACTTTGACAGACAAAAAGACTCAGAGGACAAGCAATACAAATTAACAATTAATTTCAATAACTTAAGTAATCTTTTAGGTGTTGACTATAATAATAAAGATTTACAAAAAGATGCATCATTTATCATAAACAGTGAAGAAATAGATGGTACATTGGCAATAAATGAATATTATTTTGCAAGCACAAGAGTGCTAAAATTCAATCTTATTGCTTTAGGATCAAGTGTGCTAATTATGGGGTTATCGTTATTTATCTATACAAGAAAAAATATGACTCCAGAAAAACTATTTTTGTACACAGTGCCAATCATGTGCCTATTATTCCTAGTTATAATGCCTATGTATAGAGGTCATGACGAAAATAGACATATGCTTAGAATATACGAAATTTCAGAAGGACATTTATTAACAGAAGTCCATGACGGTGTGGTAGGAACTCCATTACCAAGTGTAGTTATTGATGGTACAGGAAAATATTGGCGTGAAGAAATGACCTACAACGATGTACTAGATTTAAAAGATGTAGAAATAGATTATGATGACACAAAAATTACTAGTATGGACACAGTAGCAATCTATTCGCCAGTTCAATATATTCCACAGGCAATAGGAATGGTATTTTCAAGATTAATTTCAGACAATCTATTATTAATGCTATATATGGCAAGATTGTTTAACTTAATAGTATGTGTGGTATTATTGTATTTTGCAATAAAATTAATTCCATTTGGAAAATTATTAGTATACCTAATTTCAATATTACCACTATCAATTGAAGCGTTTTCAACAATGTCACCAGATGGAATTACAATTTCGCTTTCAATATTACTAATAGCATATATACTAAACATCATATTCAAGAAAGATAGAGTCGTTCAAAAGAAAGATGTCGCCATTATTTCCGTCATTTCGGTTATAATTGCATTATGCAAAATAGTGTATGTACCACTGGTAACAGCCATATTGCTAATACCAGCAAGTAAGTTTAAGAGCAAAAAGTCAAAAGCTTTAATATCGACATTCGTCATAGGAATTTCGGTAATAGCCAACTTAATTTGGTTTAAAATCTCGACAAACTATTTGGCATTAATTAGTGGAGGCTCATCAACAGATAAAATAATAAATGTACTAACATCACCAATTGATTATTTTAGAATGTTATTATACACCATGAATTATAATGGCAGCACATATATGGAAAGACTATTTGGCTCTGTCTTAGCTATGGGAGAATTTGTAAAACTATACTTTATAGTACCATTTGTATTTTCAATATTCTTCCTATTTGAATCAGCAACCAATAAAGAGCTTAAAAAGAGATTTAGTAAATTCCAAAACATAGTAATTTTCCTTATAGCACTAGTAGTCGTGGGATTGGTATTCACAAGTTTATATGTTCAATATACAGACGAAAGCTCTATGACAATTAGCGGTGTACAGGGCAGATACTTTATACCTATTTTACTATTAGTTGGTTTATTGTTAGGAAACTTAAAAATTCATAGTGATTATGACGAGAAGAACAAGATGAAACTATATGGTATTACAACCTTAGTATTGCAACTATATATAATGCTAGCTATTGTTATAGTTCACATTTAAGAATCTATGAGGAAAAGAATACACAAATTTCTTTTCCAATAAGATTTGTGCCTTATGGAAGGAATTGATAGAAATAATGAAAGTTTTAATTATTATCCCAGCATATAATGAGCAAAACTCTTTACTAGAGACGGTTAAAGGGCTAGAAGAAACAATAAAAAAGAACGAAGATAATACAAAAATAGATTATGTAATAATTAATGATTGCTCCAAAGATAAAACATTGGATATATGCAAAGAAAATAATTTGAATGTCATCAGCTTACCAGTAAATTTGGGAATAGGAGGGGCTGTTCAAACTGGCTACAAATATGCATTTGAAAATAATTATGATATAGCAATTCAAATGGATGCCGATGGACAACACAAGCCAGAATATATTTATGATTTAGTAAAAGCAATAGCTGATGGGAATGACATGGTAATAGCTTCTCGATTTATAGAAAAGAATGGATTTCAATCTACATTTTTACGAAGATTGGGGATTAACTTATACTCAAAGTTGATAAAATTGTTTTC
>CALXZF010000114.1 GCA_944393165.1 uncultured Clostridia bacterium | reverse complement strand
AATATTAATTGGAGACAGAACTGGAATAACAGATGAAATAGAAGACAATTTTAAAAAAAGTAATTTGACCCATATGCTTGCTGTTTCAGGTTCACATATTACTTATATAATTACAGCTTTAGCTGCAGTTTTAGGAGGAACAAATAAAAAATTTTCTAAAATTTTTACAATAATCTTTTTAGTATTTTTTATGGCATTAACTGGATTTACTGCTTCGGTGAATCGTGCTAGTATTATGGGTATATTAGTTTTACTTGCCAGCCTAATTCATAGAAAACCAGATACTATCAACAACTTAGGAATTGCATCATTTTTAATTTTGCTTCAAAATCCATATATTATAACAGATGCGGGATTTTTATTATCATTCGCAGGAACAATTGGAATTGTACTTTTGAATAAACCAATAAATGAATTATGTTTAAAGTTGTTTGGAAAAATCGCAAACAGAAAAATAGTAAAAGGAATAATAAATTCTTTTTCAATAACATTATCTGCTAATATAATAATTATACCAATTATGGCATACACATTTAGTACAGTTTCATTAACATTTTGGATATCTAACATTCTAGCAGGTCCGGTTATGGAAATTGCTACAATATTTGGATTCGTGGTTTATTTTGTATCTATAATTTTTAATCCATTAGCGAAGTTTTTGGGAATCTTTTTAAATGTCTTGATGATGATTTTGTTAAAAATTGCTGAAATATCTTCATTAATACCCGGTTCATCAATGTACATTAAAACACCATATTTATTAGAATGTGTAATATATTATTTGATTATATTTTTGATTTTAAATTATAAAAAGATTAAAGCAAACATCAAAGACAAATTAAGAAATGATTTTAGTGTAGATGCTTCTAACGATGAAATAAATAAATTTAGTGTAGATGCTGCTAACGACGAAATAAATAAACTTAGTGTAGATACTTCTAACGATGAAATAAATAAACTCAGTGTAAATACTTCTAGTGATGCAATAAATAATTCTGGTAGCTTAACAAACTTATTGATTGCTTGTTTAAAGAAGAATTATAAATTAGTCAGTGTGATAGTTATTGTAGTATTTTCGCTTACTACCTTAAATCACTTTATTCCAAGGAACTTGAAAATTTATTTTGTGGATGTTGGACAAGGAGATTGCACATTAATACAAATTCCTACCAATAAAACAATTTTAATTGACGGAGGAGGAAGTGAATTTGGTACTTTTGATGTAGGAGAAAGTACTTTATTGCCATATTTATTGGATAGAAGAATACTTAGTATCGATTATATTATGGCGTCTCATATGGATAGCGATCACATTAAGCGGATTATTTACGATAATGGAAAATTTGGAAGTTAAAAATATAATTATATCAAAACAGGGAGAAGAATCAGAAAATTTAAAAAAATTTTACGAGATTGTAAATAGAAAGAAAATTAATGTTATTGTCGCAAAAAAAGGGGATAGGATAAAGATAGACAAGTTTTCATACTTTGACATTTTATTTCCTGAAGAAGAAATGATAAATGAGAATATTTTAAACAATAATTCAATTGTAGCAAAATTTAACTACTTGAATTTCAGTATGCTTTTTACTGGGGATGTAGAAGAAATCGCTGAAAACAAATTATATGAGTTGTATAAAAATGATGAGAGCTTGAAGGCAACTGTATTAAAAGTTGCACATCATGGCTCCAAAACATCCAGCACTGAACAATTTTTGAGTTTAGTTGAACCTAAAATTGCTTTAATTGGTGTGGGAGAAAATAATAATTTTGGACATCCAAATAAAGAAGTTTTAGAAAGACTATATAATATGAAGGTGGCAGTTTTTAGAACAGACCAAATGGGAGAGATTAGTATTGTAGTAAATCGAAAAGGAAGAATAAAAATTAAAACCAATCTTTAAAATGAATTGTAAAATTGAAATTTTCACAAATTTTATTAAATTGAAAAAATTACACACCAGACTTGACAAGCTCGAAATTTCATTAAATTTTTTTTACAAGTAAATAGTAATGTTTTATAAGACATTAATATTATCAAAAAAGTAAAATTTATTATAAGCTGTATAAATTTTCTAAAATTACCCATACTAATACCAAAACATAGAAACAGGTGATTGTATGGATAAAAAGTGGATTATTTGTGTTGTGATTGCTATTATACTGGGATTAGGAATTGGAATTGGGCTTGCTATCTATTCTTCAAATCGTAATGGTGATACAGAGGACATAGATATTGTAAGTGAAAAAACATTAGCCGAAGATGAAAAAAACGAGGAAAATGTTAATAATAGTGCTAATGCTGTAGAGACAGCTGTAACAACAGATACAGTATCTCCAAATGCTATAATAGTGGAAAAAACTTATTATAAAGCATGTGACCATTTAATAAGAAAAGTTGAAGATGTACCAGAAGATTTAGTTAATAAAACTGAAGAAGATGTAGAGGAAAAATATGCAGATTGGAAAATAGAAGAATATACACCCACACAAATAACATTATATAAGAGTGTGAGTGGAAATTGTGGAGAGCATTATTTTGTGCAGGCTCATAATGGAGTTATTGGAATTTATACTGTTGATGAATATGGAGTAAAAACTTTGAAAGAAGATACAGAAATTTCAATTCAATATTTACCTGATGAAGATATAAAAAATCTACAAGCAGGTGTAGAGGTAATAGGGTACACAAAACTTGTAGAATTTCTAGAAGATTATGAATAAGAAAGAAATTATACAAGCTAGTTTCTGGTGCAATAGCCAAATATATGTAATCACTTTGAAATAGTATTAATAAAAATTGCTTGCTACATTTATAATAATAACAAGCAATCTAAGTATAACTTTAAGAAAATTTTAATTTGAATTATTATCTATTTTTAAATTTTCTTTTTTTAAATAACCTTGTTGGTAAAATTGTCTAAAATACATTACCAAAGAGAATATTGTGGTAAATACTGCTAAGTAATATATATAAGAATCAAATCCAGGTAATGGAGATTCTGGATGTATACTAACATTCCAATATTCTATAAATAAAGATGCAACTATAGCAACATAGAATAGTACTGTTGCAAGTTTACCATACCACCTACTAGAAACAACTAGTTTCTTTCCATATAGGAATGATGCACCTGCTACCATAACTATTTCTTTTATGAAAACTATTAAAAGTATCCAAAGAGGAATTATTCCTTTAAAAGTAAGTGATGCTAGAACAGAAACTTGTGTAGCTTTATCGGCTAAAGGATCTATTAGTTTTCCAAAGTTTGTTATAAAATTAAATTTTCTTGCTATGCATCCGTCCAATATATCAGTTAAGCCTGATATAGTTAATACTATAAAGCCAGCAATGTATTGCCCGGTTAATGTATAAAATACAATTAAAGGTATTAAAATAAATCTTATAATGGTTAATGCGTTTGGTATATTTTTTAACATATTTTTTGCTCCTTCAACAATTCATGTAGAATATTTTAATTAAAATATGGTATTTTGTCAAGCAATATAAAATTAATATTGCTGACAAAATTGAATGAATTAATTAACTGTAAAAGTCAATCTATTATCTTGTACATCTACCATTACTGCATTTCCATTGTTTAATTCAGCTCTAAGAATCATATCAGATAATTCATCTTCAAGATATCTTTGGATAGCTCTTCTTAATGGACGAGCTCCGTACTTAATATCTGTTCCTTTATTAAGTAAGAATTTCTTTGCATCATCTGTTATATTCATAGATATATTCTTATCATTTAAAGCTTTTCTTGTATCATTTAACATCAAATCAACGATTTGCATAAGTTCTTCAGTTGATAATTGGTTGAAAACAACTATTTCATCTACTCTATTTAAAAATTCTGGTCTAAATGTTTCTTTTAAAGCATTCATCATGGCATTGTTATTAACTTGTCCTCCACCAAAACCTATTGAATTCGTGTTTAAATTTGAACCTGCATTTGATGTCATTATAATTATTGTATTTTCGAAACTTACAGTATTTCCTTGAGAATCTGTTAATCTTCCGTCATCTAATACTTGAAGTAAAATATTGAATACATCAGGATGTGCTTTCTCAATTTCATCTAATAAAACAATTGAATATGGATTTCTTTTTACTTTTTCAGTAAGTTGACCTGCATCATCATATCCTACATATCCTGGAGGAGAACCAATAAGTTTAGAAGTAGAATGACTTTCCATGTATTCAGACATGTCTATTCTAATTATTGAATCTTCATTTCCAAACATTTCATATGCTAAAGATTTTGCAAGCTCTGTTTTACCAACACCTGTAGGACCAACAAATATAAAAGAAGGTGGTCTTTTAGTGCTTTTTAATCCTGCTCTATTTCTTCTAATTGCACGAGACACTGCTTCAACAGCTTCATTTTGTCCAATTATTCTTTTATGCAAGTTGTTTTCTAAATTTAATAATTTTTGAGTTTCAGCTTCAGTTATCTTCTTAACAGGAATTTTTGTCCAACTTTCAACAACTTCTGCAATATCTTGAACAGTAAGTTCTCTTAATTTCATATTTTTAGAAAGATTATCTATTTTTTCTGTTAAAGCACATTCTTTTGTTTTTAACTCTGCGGCCTTTTGATAATCTTCTGTTGAATCTGCTTGAGCTGCTTCTTCTTTTTCTTCTTGCACTTTAGCAAGTGCATTTTTCAATACTTCTAATTCATAAAGTTCTTTGTTATCTAAATTAATTCTTGAACATGCTTCATCCAAAATATCTATTGCTTTATCAGGCAAAAACCTATCATGTATGTATTTCTCAGACATTATTACAGCTTGTTTTATAACATCTGTAGAAATTTTAACTTTATGATAATCTTCGTAATATTTTTTAATACCGTCTAATATTCCAATTGTATCAGTGATAGAAGGCTCAGCTACTATAACTGGTTGGAATCTTCTTTCCAATGCAGTGTCTTTTTCTATATATTTTCTGTATTCTTTTAGAGTAGTAGTACCAACTAATTGAATTTCTCCATTTGCAAGAGAAGGCTTCAAAATATTTGCTGCATTCATAGAATGTTCTGCATCACCAGCACCTATGATATTATGAATTTCATCAATTACCAAAATAATATTTCCAAGAGATTTACATTCATCAATAATTGATTTCATTCTAGATTCAAATTGCCCTCTAAATTGTGTTCCAGCGATTATAGCTGTCATATCTAACAAATAAACTTCCTTATTTAACAATTTTGCAGGAACTTTTCCATTTGCAATTCTAATTGCCAAACCTTGTGCTATAGCTGTTTTTCCAACACCAGGTTCACCAATTAAACATGGATTATTTTTAGAACGCCTATTAAGAATTTGTATAATTCTTTGAATTTCTTTATCTCTACCAATAACAGCATCTAACTGATTTGTTTTTGCTTTTTGAGTTAAATTTGTGCCAAAAGTATCTAGCGCTTTTTTTCTTTTACTACTTTTTTTATCAACTTTAACTTTTTTCTTACCAGTTGAACTAGAACCAGAATTGTTTGCTTCTTCACTATTGGTTGCTCCAAACATGTTGGAAAAAATAGAACCCAATGGAATAGCACCAAATTGCATATTGCTATTTTCATCAGCACTTTCATATGAATCTATATTATCTTCTTGAATTTCATCAAAATTCAAGTTGGCTGACATATCATTAAACATAGATTCAAATTGCTGTGTCATATTATTCAAATCTTCTTCTGTAAGATTTGCTTGTTTCATTAAACTATCTATAGGGTTAATACCTCTTTTTTTAGCACAATCATAGCAGTATCCTTCTAAAGTATTTTTGCCGTCATTATCTTTTTTATTAACAAAAACAACTGCATTATTCTTTTTACAGTCTGAACATAACATTATATATATCTTCTCCTTTTTATACATTTTTATACATACTATATAATACATGAAAATTGGCTTAAAGTCAATGAATTCTAAGTGAATTTTGTGTGAATTATAGAATAGTAGTTTTATGCTTTACAGTTTATTAAAATTTATTACAAGCAAATAGTAATTTTTTATAAAAGTACGAGAATATGTCGGTCAAGCTGATTTTATAAAAAATTACTATTTGCTTGTAACAATAAAATAATGTATACAGTAACAATGTTTTTTAATTTACAAGAAATATTGATTTTAATTCTATTTAATGATAAATTTTAGATAAAAGTTTGAAAAAAGTTTGAAAAAAGTAAAAGGGGAGAATGGAGTAAGAAATGCAGAAGATAAAAGAAAAAACAAAAGAAATTTTTAAAGACAAATATAATGTTTGCTTTGGAGTAATACTTATTATTGCTATTTTAAGTAGAATACTTTTTCTAGAACAATTTCCAGCTGGAATAGACCAAGATGAAGCTGGAATGATGTATGATGCATATTGTATGGCAGAATATGG
>CALXZF010000113.1 GCA_944393165.1 uncultured Clostridia bacterium | reverse complement strand
AGTTCCATTTTTTTTCACATTAAAACACCTCTATTTATTGTTGTTCTAAGCAATAAATAAAAGGTGTTTGTTGGTTTTATTAATTCTAGTTTATTGGCATAAAAAAGCATTTATTGGTGGTAAAAATACAACTGAAAGTTTTTTACAAATTTATGTAATGTTACTCCCAGTTTATTTTTATGAATTTACGCACTCTTTAATTCCAGCCTCAATTTATCAGCTATCATTGCTATAAATTCACTATTTGTTGGCTTTCCTTTGGCTGCGGATACCGTGTATCCAAAGATATTTTCTACTACATCTTGTCTTCCTCTTCCCCATGCAACTTCAATTGCATGACGAATTGCGCGTTCTACTCTGCTTGGGGTTGTATGGTATTTACTTGCTATTTCTGGATATAGCTGTTTTGTAATTTGATTAATCATGTCAATATCACTTACTACCATTATAATTGCTTCTCTTAAGTATTGATATCCTTTAATATGTGCTGGTACACCTACTTCATGTATTACATTTGTTACCAAAGCTTCTAGATTTTCTTGATTCTTTTTGTTTGCTGGGGATATATCTATATATTGTGCTTTAATTTCTCTACTAATTATATTTGGTCTATTATTTGATGGTTGATAGTATTTTAGCTCCTTTATTCTTTTTATTAATATGTTTATGTCGAATGGTTTAACTATATAATATTGTGCCCCTAATTCAATAGCTTTTTGTGTAATTTTGTCTTGTCCAACTGCTGATAAGAAGATGCACATAGGTTTCTTTTCCATATTTGTAGAATTCAATTTTTCTAAAACACCTAATCCATCTAAATGTGGCATTATTATGTCCAATAATGCTATGTCTGGTTTTGTTTCTAATATTTTGTCATACGCATCCTGTCCATCTCTCGCAATACCCACTACTTCTAGGTCTTCATCTTTTGATAAATAACTTACTAATGTTTTTGCAAAGTCTTGGTTGTCATCTGATACTAAAATTCTAATTTTCTCGCTCAATATCTTATCCCCCTAACAAAAAATTATTGTAAAAATTTTACAGTTCGATTATATATCTTTTTCCAATTTTTTACAATAGTTTTTTTAATTTTTTTACTTATTTTTATAAAATTCTTCTATTTCGTGATTTTTCTAATATATTTTTCTCTTATTATTCTATAATCCAAAACATTTGCCATTTTATCATTGTACATGTTATTAGCTAATATTTTTTCTTTTTCTTCTTTAGTTACTTCTATTATACATTTTACATTTTCGCCATATTCCATATTTATTATTTTTATATCATTTTTATTACAATAATATTTTAATTTCTCCATATCTTGATAAGATATACTTATTTCTAACTCATACCCTATTTCTTGATAAACCTCACCAGCTTCTTCTACCGCTTTTGTTGCAGCTTCGGTATACGCTCTTACTAATCCGCCAGCTCCCAGTAGTATTCCCCCAAAGTATCTTGTTACAATAACAAGTACATTGCATAGCTGATTTTTTTCCAAGACATTCAAAATAGGAGAGCCTGCAGTACCGACTGGGTTCCCCGTCATCACTAGATTTCTTTAATACTTGATTGTCATTTATGATATATGCATAGCAATTATGCCTAGCATCATAATATTTCTTTTTTATTTGCTTGATTTGTTCTTCGGCTTCCTCAACATTTTCCACATAAAATATATTTGCAATAAATCTTGATCGCTTTTCTTCTATTTCAGTTTTCACAGTTTGTTTTATTGTTTTAAAACTTGCCATATTTTTCCTTTCTTAGCACTTTATTTTCCAGCTGTATATCCAGTAGAATATGCAATCTGTAAGTTAAATCCACCAGTATAAGCATCAACATCTATTACTTCTCCAGCAAAGTATAATCCATGAACTATTTTAGATTCCATTGTTTTTGGCTTTATTTCTTTTATGTTTATTCCTCCGGATGTTATAATTGCCTCTTCTATTGGCCTAAAGCCTGATATATTAATTTGTAAATCTTTTAATAATTTTACTAATCCAATTCTTTCTTTTCTTGTTATTTCATTTACTCTTTTATATGGGTTAATTGCTGATAGCTCCACTACTTTTTCTATCATTTTCTTAGGTAATAATTTATCTAAGCTATTTTTGAATTCTTTATTTTTTTCTTCATTAAAGTCTCTTAAGATTCTGTCATCTAATTTTTCCTCACTAAGAGCTGGCTTCAAATCTATGTGCAGTACAATTTTCCCTTGTTTCAATAATTCGTCTACATTCTTATATCTTAATAAATGAGCTGAACCGCTTAATATTGTAGGGCCTGATACTCCAAAATGTGTAAATAGCATTTCTCCAAAATCATCGTAAATCACTTTGTTTTTTTCTTCGTCTTTAATATATATTCTTACATTTTTTAAACTTAACCCTTGCATATTTTTGCATATTTCTAAACTTTTACCTTTTGTGGCTGTGAGTGGTACTAATGAAGGTCTGATTTTTGTTATAGAATGTCCTAATTTTTCTGCCAATAAATATCCGTCTCCAGTAGAGCCTGTTCCTGGGTAACTCTTCCCACCTGTTGCCAATATCACTTTATCTGCCAATATTTTTTTGTTTTCTCCATTTATATTAGCTTTTACTCCATAAACTATTTGTTTTTGTTGTTTCGTATTATAATTTTCCGCTTTTTCGTCTATTCCTATAGAATCTACTAATATTTCCTCAACTTTAGCATTCAAAATTATTTTTACTCCTAGCTTTTTCACTGCTCGAACTAATGCCTCTTGTACATCTTTCGATTTATCTGAAACAGGAAAAATTCTATTTCCTCTCTCTACTTTTGTCTCTACACCCTCTTTTTTCAAAATATCTAATATATCTTCATTAGTAAAATTATTAAAGGCACTATACATAAACATACCATTACCTGGTATGTTTTTTATAAAATCTTCTATTGGAATACTGCTTGTTATATTACATCTTCCCTTACCCGTGATAAGTAACTTTTTACCAAGCATATTCATTTTTTCTAATATGGTTACATCATTACCAGACCTTGCAGCAGAAATAGCCGCAAGCATTCCAGCTGGTCCCCCTCCAATTATAACTACTTTCATTTGTCTTTACCTATTATTTTATTTTGTAATTTTTTCATTCATTCGTCTCTGACGATTTATTTATAACTTTTTCGATTTGCTCTTTTTAGATATTGTTTTACTCATAAGCAACTACTTTTCCGCTTCTTTGGCAGTTTTATCATTTTAAGGTCTGTCCCCTAGCGACAAAGTTGTCGTTTTAGGCCTGTCCCTCACCGACAAAGTTGTCGTTTTAAGGCCTGTCCCCTAACGACATCCTAACGACATCATATTTTGTATTGCCTTTAAAACGCCAAGCTTTCCATATTCATATGTAAGTCCACCTTGCATAAATGCTGTATATGGTGGTCTAATTGGTCCGTCACATGAGAGTTCTATTGATGAACCTTGTGTAAATGCGCCGGCTGCCATTATTACTTGGTCCGTATATCCAGGCATGTCCCATGGTTCTGGTATTGAGCTTGAGTCTATTGGTGAGCCCATTTGTATTCCTTGTGTATATTTTATTAGTTTTGTTGCATCATTGAAGTTGATGTTTTGTACTATGTCAGCTCTTTCTTCATTATATTTTGGTTCTACATCATATCCTAATTTTTCAAGCATTCTACTTGCAAATACTGCTGTTTTTAAGCTACTTGCTACAACAGAAGGTGCCATGAATAGTCCTTGTAATATTGGTTTTGTTATTCCAAGTGAAGGACCTACTTCTTTTCCTTCTCCAGGAGCTGTTAGTCTTTCTGCTGCTAAATTTACTAAGTCCTTTTTTCCTGCAATGTAAGCTCCATTTGGAGCAATTCCTCCACCTAAGTTTTTTATTAATGAACCAACTATTACATCGGCTCCTACTTCTAAAGGCTCCTTTTTGTTTACAAATTCACAATAACAGTTATCAATCATTATTATTACATCTTTATCAAATTTTCTAATATGCTTAATAACTTTTTCTACATCATCTATTTTTACACTTTTTCTAGTGCTGTAACCTTTAGAGCGTTGAATTTCTATTAATTTTACTCTTTCTCCTTCTTTTAGCCTTTTTTCTATTGCATCATAATCAAAATCATTATCTACCAAATCTATTTTTTCGAATTTTACTCCAAAAGACTTTAAAGAACTTGGATTTTCTACAATTCCAATTACTTCGTCTAAGGTATCATATGGTTTTCCTGTAATGCTTAGCATAATATCTCCTGGTCTTAAGAAAGCAAATAATGCTACAGTTAAAGCATGTGTTCCAGATATAAATTGTCCTCTTACTAAGCTATCTTCTGCTCCTAGTACTTCAGCAAATACTTTCTCGCAAGTGTCTCTTCCAACATCTCCATAACCATAACCTGTTGTTTGGTTAAAATGTAAATCAGAGATGTTATTGTTTTGAAATGCTTTTAATACCTTAATTGAGTTATATTCACATACTTCATTAATTTTTTTAAATATTGGCTCTATGTCTTTTTCTGTTTCTTTAGATAATTCTATAATTTTATTGTCTATTCCAAATTCTTCATACATAATTTTTATTCAATCCTTTCTGTATTTCAGTTATTCTCCTTCTTTAATTTCGTTTGTATAATAATTGTTTCCATACCACTGGCTAGCTTTATAGTATGTTCCTATAAATTCTGGACTTATGCTATCTATCACATAAACTGGCTCTTGAATTACATCTCCATTACTGTTAATTACTCCCCATTTGCCGTCCAGTTTTATTCCTGCAAATCCATAACTATTAAATTCTGTTACCATGTCATACTCATTTTGTACTTTTAAATTACCATCTTTATCAACAAATCCCCATTTGTCATTTATTTTTTTGCAAATAGTGAATTATTTGGAAATACATCTTTGGCCTGTAATTCATTTCCTGAATAATCAAAGTATTTATTTTCTGTTGCTGAATATAGTCTTATATAATTATCTTGCACATCAATAGTTGCTTCATCCATTGTGACTACAACTTCCATATTTTTATTAATTAAACTTACTGTGCTAGTACTAGAAATATTTGCTTGTAGTAATTCTGTATTGTCTAAAGATACAATACTGTTATATTTTAAATCTACTAAAGATTTTCCTGATAAATCGATGATTCCATTGTTTCTATCGCTAGCAACAATAAAATAGTTATTATTAATTTCTTCTATATTAGTATAGTTTTTGTCTATAACCACATTGTTATTTTGGTCTATAATTTTATATATACCGTCTTCACCATATACAATAAAATGCTCACCGTCTTTTGTTGGCATTTTAGAAATATATCCGTCATTTACTTCATTTCCGTTTAAGTCCAGAATTTTTACTCCATTTTCATCAGTTGCATTTACATATATACCACCAAAATTTATATTTGAATATTGTGGTTCTATCATGATTTTTCCATTTCTATCTGCAACACCTTGTTTAGCATTTCTTTGCACTATAAATACATCATTATATGCATAATAAATTATATCTTCATATTCATGATTTAATATTATTTTACTGTTTCTAAGTAATCCCGCTTGTCCGTCTTTGAATGCAATTAAATACACATCTTTGTCATCTTCAATTTCTGTTACTCTCTCAATTTCTGTGTATTCTGTATCTAGCACTTTGTCGCCTTTATAATTTATATAGCCATATCTATATCCTTCATCTCCAACTTTGCATACAATAAATCCTGTTCTTTGGTACTTAGTATTTACATCATAATAATTATCTACAGTTATACTATCATATTCTGGTTTTATTACTTCCACTCCGTTTATATTAATTATACCTGTTTTTCCGTCTTTTCTTACTAATAGCATACCTTCTTTGTATGTTACTGCTGAGATTTCATCATAAATTGGTTCTGTGATTTCTTTTCCCTCTAGGTCAATTAATCCAAACTTTCCGTCTTGTTTATACTTTAATACAGTGTTTTCAAAAGGCACACCGTCTGCTGCTGTTTCTGTTGGAATAGCTTGAACAGTTTGGAATCCAGTAATCACTTGCTCTTTTTTATCATTTAATATTTTTGTTTCATATTCTTTGGTTTCTGTGTTATAATTTGACATGCAAACAAATAATGGCTTAGAAGGATCTGGAATTTGGATTACATCATAATTTGGCTCTATAACTATATTTCCTTCTCCGTCAATTACTCCATATCTTCCTTCAATGTTTACTGTGTTATATTTAATATCTGTAATTTGAGCAACATCAAAAACATATTTTGCTCTTTTCATAAAATAGATTGTTAAACATGTAGCTATTATTGCTATTATTAAAATTATACCAATTATTATTATTACTTTTTTCTTTTTCATATTTCTTCAATACCTCCTTGAGCCACAAATTCATTTTATACTATAATAGTACTTGTGACTTTATTTCATTTGTTCTATTTTTCATCTTCTTTATTGTTTGTAATTTCATTTTCTTTATTCATATTTCTACATACTTTAACATATTTTATTCTTTTATCTTCCATTTCTTCAACTCTATATGTTAGGAATTCATCTTCAATAACAGGGTGCTCGTCTTCATCCGGAATTCTGCCTAACATATCTAATAAATAACCTGATAAAGTTTCATAATCTCCTTCTGGAAGTTCAATGTCAAATACTTTTTTTAGTTCATATGATGTTACAGCTCCGCTAAAAATATATGTGTTATCATCTATTTTTTTCACATCTATTTCTTCATCATCATATTCATCAAATATATTACCTACTAGTTCCTCCAAAATATCTTCCATAGTAATTAATACTGCCGTTCCACCATATTCATCTATAGCAATGGCCATTTGCACTTTATTTTGTTGCATTTCTTTAAAAAGTTCATCTATGTCTTTTGACTCTGGTACAAAGTACGGCTCTCTCATTAATTCTTTTACATTTATTTCTTTATTATCTTTTAATGGTTTTAATATATCTTTTACAAATAATATTCCTTGTATATTGTCTATATTTTCTTCATAAACTGGTATCCTACTATACTTAAATTCATCTATTTCATCCAATTGTTCTTTTAAGTTTCCATTCATATCAATGGCATATATATCAGTTCTTGGAGTCATTATCTCTGATACAATAATATCATTAAATTCAAAAACATTATTAAGAAGTTGCTTTTCTCCTCTTTCTATTGTTCCTTTTTCTTCTCCTTCATCAATCATCATTCTAATTTCTTCTTCAGTTACTACTTCTTCCTCCGCTTCTCCCACACCAAATATTTTTGATACCATATTTGTAGAAAATGTAAGCAACTTTACAAATGGTGCTGTTATAATTGATATTGCTCTTATTACTCCTATTGTTGCATACGCTACTTTCTCATAATATTTCATTGCTAATCTCTTTGGAACCAATTCTCCAAATACTAATGTGAAGAATGATAAAATAATTGTGATAATTACAATGGCGATTCCTCTCCATACATCAATACTTATAGCCGGAATTGCATTATTTAATATTGGGGCTAATTTATCAGCAAATGCATCAGATGCAAATGCGCTAGATAAAAAACCTGCAAGTGTTATTCCTATTTGGATTGTTGCCAAGAACTTACTTGGAGATTTGAGCATTTTTAAAATTTGTTTTGCTTTTTTGTTTCCTTCTTTTGCATCTCTTTCTATTTTAGCATCATTTAAAGAAATAAATGCAATTTCTGTAGCCGCAAAGTATGCATTAAGTAGAATTAAAATTATAAGAACTATTATTGATGATAACATTAAAACTTTCCTTCCTTTTTATATAATATGCATATTATATAAAATTATATACATAATCATAATTTATTTGGAAGATGATGTCAATAATTCTGGGAAAATAAATAGAGTAAAAATTTTTTTGCAGAAATTACCAATTACTATTTTGTATATTTGAGACATTACTTCAAATAATAATTCTTCAAATTCTTCTAGACAATTAACATAATCTATACATTTATTTAATATTCCACAAACTGACATAACTATTATGTGCATTAAACAATGTCTTTTCCCTGAACTAACTCTTACATCTATTATTTTCTCAAACATTTCTATTAACCTTTCCAATTCTATATTATTCCCTCTTTTGTTTTTAAATATTTTATCAGAAAGATTATTATTTTTCTCTACTTTTTTATTGGTAATTTCTGTAAGAGATTTTTTTGCCCTAGAAATATGCTCTATTTTATTGAATATTCGGTCAAGAAGTATTATTATATAGAATATTAAAATTAAATGAAAAGGAGAGATTGTATGAAAAAGGTAGAATTATTAAATTTACTTGAAAAATTAAATTTTCCAAAAGATGAATACTAT
>CALXZF010000112.1 GCA_944393165.1 uncultured Clostridia bacterium | reverse complement strand
AGAAAGGTCATGTTATATGTGGACATATTCCAGCTAAGGTTAAAGCTGGTGAAAGCCCTATAAAAGCAAATGTTAAATTATTTATCATAGACGGGGGATAATCAAAAGCATACCAAAAAACAACTGGAATTGCAGGATATACACTTAGATATAGTTCATATGGATTAACTTTAGTTGCACACGAACCATTTACTTCTAGAGAAGATGCAATAAGAAGTGAAACTGATTTACATTCAGAAATTCAAATTGTTGAAAAAGTAGAGAGAAAGAGAATTAAAGATACAGACAAAGGAAAAGAACTAATGCTGCAGATTAGAGATTTAGAGAGGCTATTAGAAGCATATAAGAATGGAACATTAAGCGAAATTCATCCAAGTACATATTAAACACTGATTTTCATTGGTATTCTAAAAGAAATATACAAACTATTGTTTTTTATTTGCTTCTGTAGTATAATATTTATGCTGAAAATTAGCGCGTAGGGGGCAATTTAAATGAATGATAAAATAATAATAAAAGGTGCAAAAGAGCATAATTTAAAAAATGTAAATATAAAGATACCAAGAGATAAATTAGTAGTTATAACAGGCCTTTCTGGCTCGGGAAAATCATCTTTGGCATTTGACACATTATATGCAGAAGGTCAAAGAAGATATGTTGAAAGCTTGTCTGCATATGCTAGACAATTTTTGGGGTTAATGGAAAAGCCTGATGTTGAATCTATAGAGGGACTATCACCAGCAATATCTATAGACCAAAAAACTACATCTAAAAATCCTCGTTCAACAGTTGGAACTGTAACAGAAATATATGATTATATTCGTTTGCTTTATGCAAGAGTGGGCGTTCCATATTGTCCAAAATGTGGTAAGAAAATTGAAAAACAAACTATAGACCAAATTATTGATAATATTTTAGAACTTGAAGAAGGAACAAGAATTCAAGTTTTAGCTCCTGTTGTAAGAGGAAGAAAAGGAGAGTTTACAAAAATATTAGAAGAATTTCAAAAAGAGGGATTTGTAAGAGCAAGAGTTGACGGAGAAACTGTGGAACTTTCAGACGATTTACAAATTAATAGGAAGAAAAAACACAATATAGAACTTATTGTTGATAGATTAGTAATCAAAGATGATATAAGGAGTAGATTAACAGAGTCTGTTGAAATAGCTTTAAAACATGCAAACAATATAGTGATTATAGATGATAATACACATAAAAAAGAAATGCTATTTAGCCAAAACTATGCTTGTCCAGATTGCGGAATTAGTTTTGAAGAGCTCACACCGAGAATGTTTTCATTTAATAATCCTTTTGGTGCGTGTCCTAGTTGTACAGGTATTGGCTATTTAATGAAAATGGATGAAGATTTAATTATACCTGATAAAAATAAAACTTTGTATGACGGTGTAAAAGCTTTTGGGTCAAGTGTTATGAAGCGTGGAGACACAATGGCTAAGATGTATTTTGAAAGTATTGCAAGACATTATGGAGTCAAAATAAAGGATGTGCCAATTAAAAAACTACCTAGAGATTTCTTAGATAAAATTTTGTATGGTACTGGAGACGAAGAAATTGATTTTGAATACACCTCAGCTGCAGGCACAAGAAGGTTTACTGCTCCATTTGAAGGAGTATTGCCAACATTGGAAAGAAGACATAATGAAACAAAATCACAAGGCATGAGAACTTTTTATGAGATGTATATGAGTGAAAGTTCTTGTCCAGAATGCCATGGCGCAAGATTAAAAAAAGAAAGTTTATCTGTAAAAGTAGGAGATAAAAATATTAATGAACTTACTGATATGCCAATTAACAAAATTAAAGATTATTTAAATTCTTTAGAATTAAATGCTAAAGATAGAATGATTGCGGATCAAATTTTTAAAGAGTTAAATAAGAGATTACAATTTTTAATAGATGTAGGACTTGAATATCTTACACTATCAAGGAGTAGTGGAACATTATCTGGAGGAGAAGCACAGCGTATTAGATTAGCAACTCAAATCGGTTCTGGACTTACAGGTGTTTTATACATACTAGATGAACCAAGTATTGGACTTCATCAAAGAGATAATGATAAACTCTTAGCTACATTGAAACATCTAAGAGATTTAGGAAATACAGTATTAGTTGTAGAGCATGATGAAGATACAATGTATGCAGCAGACCAGATTATAGATATTGGTCCAGGAGCTGGTGTACATGGCGGAAATGTTATGGCACAAGGAACTGCTGAGGAAGTGAAACTTGTTACAAATTCGATTACTGGACAATATTTAAGTGGTAGAAAACAAATATTAGTACCTAAAAAGAGAAGAAAATCGAATGGTAAAGCTATTGAAGTTAGGGGAGCTACAGAACATAATTTAAAAAATATTAATGTTAAATTTCCTTTGGGCCAATTTATTTGTGTTACAGGTGTTTCAGGTTCTGGAAAAAGTACTTTAGTAAATGAAATATTATATAAAACTATAGCAAGGGACTTGAATGGGGCAAACGAAAAACCTGGAAAATGTAAAGAGGTTAGAGGCTTGGAAAATATTGATAAAATAATAAATATTGACCAATCTCCAATTGGTAGAACTCCTCGTTCTAATCCTGCAACATATACTGGAGTATTTGATTTCATAAGAGATATTTTTGCAGGAACAAATGAAGCTAAAATGAGAGGATACGAAAAAGGTAGATTTAGTTTTAATGTTGCAGGTGGAAGATGTGAAGCTTGCAATGGAGACGGTATATTAAAAATTGAGATGCACTTTTTGCCTGATATATATGTGCCTTGTGAAGTATGTAAAGGAAAGAGGTACAACAAAGAAACATTAGAGGTAAAATATAAAGGAAAAACAATTGCAGATGTGTTGGATATGACAGTTGAAGAAGCTTTGGAATTCTTTAAGAATATCCCTAGAATTAAGGATAAAATTCAAACACTTTATGATGTTGGTTTAGGATACATTAAATTGGGACAACCTTCTACAACATTATCTGGTGGAGAAGCACAGCGTATCAAACTTGCTACTGAATTATCAAAAAGAGCAACTGGAAAAACCCTATACATATTAGATGAACCTACTACAGGATTACATATAGCAGATGTTCATAGACTTGTTGATATATTGCAAAGAATTGTTGATACTGGAAATAGTATTATTGTAATAGAACATAATTTGGATTTAATTAAAACAGCTGATTACATTATAGATTTGGGACCAGAAGGAGGAGACGGCGGAGGAGAAATTGTAGCCGTTGGTTCTCCAGAACAAATTGTAAAGAATGATAGAAGTTATACTGGGAAGTTTTTGAAGAAGTATTTAGAAAGGTAAAAAGCGACGAAACCGTCGCTTTTTTTGAGGAAAACGAATTGAAAATTCTTAATTAATCAAAAAATTATTGATTTGAGTTATTTGAATTATTTTCGTTCTTTTTATTATTATTTCCTTTTTTGTTGTTCTTTTTGTTATTTTCTTGCATAGTGAGCACCTCCAATCTTATTATGATTATGTACAAATTTTTTATAATTATTCAAAAAATAAAAAGTTAATGTTCACTATTCCTATAAAAGTAACCAATATTTATGTAACTATTGTTTTTTTCTAACTTTATGATATAATTTATGGGATGATACGAATTTAAAATAATTTTAAGAAGGGAGAGTATGATATAAAAAGTATATCATACAAAAAAATTATGAGTAATATAGTTATTGGAATAGAAGGTCTAGTAGGAAGTGGAAAAACTTCAATATGTAAGGAACTATTAAAATATATACCAAATAGTATCATATTACATGGTGGAAATTTTTATAGAGGAATAATATATGCATTAATGCATTCTTCTCATAGTATAGATTTAGCTAACTTGAAGGATAATATAAAAAATACTGATGTTAAAAAATTAATGACTATGTTAAAAGTAGATTTTAAGATTGAAAATAGAGAAACTGTTTTTTATATAGACGGTGTAAAAATAGATGATGAAAAATTACAATCAGCTGAGAATTCGCTTGCAGTATCCATTGCAGGTAAAGAAGCAGATTCGTCAAGATTTTATGAGTTTGCAAGAAGACTTATTGATATGTATAAAATGGAATATAATGTAATTGTATCTGGAAGAGATTTGATGAGGATTTATCCAAATTTAGATTATCACTTATTTATTACGGCTGATTTAGAAGAAAGAGTAAAAAGAAAAATGATACAATATGGTAAAAATGCAGATTACAATGCAATTAAAGAGAATATCACTAAAAGAGACGAATTACAAGAAAAATCAGGATACTATAAAATATATGATAACACAATAAAGATAGATGTAACAAATTGTACAACAATAGAAGAATCAACAAAAGAAGTTTTGAAGCATATTAAGTACTAAATGAATTATGAAAGGAAGAAAAATAAATGGAAAATGTTAAAATACAAGCATTTGAAAACAACATTAGAGGAAAAAGAGTTGCTGTCATTGGTTTGGGAGTTAGCAATATTCCTTTAATAGATTATTTATATAAACTAATGGCAAGAGTAACAGTGTTTGACCAAAGAGATGTAAGTGAACTTGCTCCAGACATAGTACAAAAATTAAATGATTACAAATTTGATTTAGTAACAGGGAAAAATTGTCTTCATTTTATGAGGGGATTTAATGTAATATTTAGGTCACCAAGCTGCCTGCCAACAACACTTCAGCTTATGTCTGAGCAAAAAAGGGGAGCAATTGTTACTTCAGAGATTGAAATGCTTATGAACACATGTCCTTGCAAGGTTATAGGAGTAACAGGAAGTGACGGAAAAACAACTACTACATCTTTAATTTATGAAATTTTAAAAGCAGGAGGATATAAATGTCATCTAGGTGGAAATATTGGAATTCCATTGTTTACTGAAGTGAAAAACTTTGAAGAAGATGATATAGTTATTTTGGAACTTAGCAGTTTTCAATTAATGGGAATGGAAATTAGTCCAGATATTTCTGTTATAACAAATATTTCACCAAATCACTTAGACAAACATAAGGATTATCAAGAGTATATAGACGCTAAAAAGAATATTTTTGCTTTTCAAGACGAGAGTGAAAAAGTTGTATTAAATTATGATAATGAGATAACTAGAGAATTTGAAAAAGAAGCTGACGGGAAAGTTCAATTTTTCAGCAGTAAAGCTAAATTAACAGACGGTGTAATATATGATAATGGAATAATAAAAGAATGTGTGGACGGAGTTAGAAAACATCTTTTAGATGTAAAAGACATACATTTAAGAGGAGTACATAATTACGAAAATATTTGTGCTGCAATCGCAGCAACATCAGGACTAGTTGATAGTGAAACTCAAATTAAAGCTATTAAAGAATTTAAAGGCGTAGAACATAGATTAGAATTTGTAAGGGAAATAGACGGAGTAAAATGGTACAATGATTCTATTGGAACAAGCCCTTCAAGAACAATTGCAGGATTGAATTCATTTGATGAAAAAATAGTGCTTATTGCAGGAGGATATGATAAAAACTTAGATTATACACCATTGGCGAAACCAATATTAGAGAATACTACAAAGCTAATTTTAACAGGGCAAACTACAAAGAAAATTTATGAAGCTGTAATGGCTGAAGTACAAAAAAGCAAAGATATAGTTTTCCCTATTTATACATGCCAATCTCTAAAACAATGTGTTGATAGAGCAAGAAAAGTAGCAAAGCCAGGAGAAATAGTGCTATTTTCACCTGCAAGTGCAAGTTTTGATAGTTTTAAAAACTTCGCAGAAAGAGGAGAAAAGTTCAAAGAGCTAGTAAATGAGCTAAATTAAACTAATTCAATTCACAATTTCCGATTTAATACATATTATATACAAAGTTTTAAGGAGGTATAATATGTATTATCAAAATTATGAAGATTATATAAGAAGTATATTAGGATATCCAGTACAAACTCAATCTAATTATAGTGATACATATAATAATTTTTCTACTACGAATTATGAATATTTAACTGAACCGGTAAGATATAGCAATGAAATTTTAGATTTATATCCAGATATTTATAAATTACTTAACCCAATGGTGTGCAAAATCTGTGAAGCAAATACTAAACCTATTACAAAAGAATTAATAGAGCAAATGACAGATGAGATATATTTAAATATTGAAAGCGACACTACACTGAGTGATGAGATTGTTAATGTAAATGTAAATCTTCCAAGAACCGGAGAAGAGACTACTGATAATAGGCAAATCCAAAGACAAAATATAAGTTCAAATTCTTCTAAAAGAATTATGGACAATAGACAAAACAGTAGTAAAAGTAAGGAAGAAATAACTTCTGGAACATCACCTAACAAATCAAATTCTAGAAACCAACATAGCCCAGAAGAATCGTCACAGAGGGAATATAGACAAATTGGAAGAATAAGAAATAGAACACTAAGAGATTTAATTAAGATTTTAATTTTAAACCAATTACTTGGACACGGAAGACCACAAAGACCTCCAAGACCTAGACCAAATCCACCTCGTCCGCCATTCCCTGGAGGGCCTGGGCCAAACCCTAGACCACCTTATGGAGGAGATAATCGTCCAAACAATAGACCACCAATAATGCCAAGACAATAATTTTGAAATATAGTTAAAAGAAAGGAGAGTATGGTTATTTAGTTTTAAATATCATACAATGTAATTATGAAAGTAATATTAGTAAACGGAGGCCCACATAAAGACGGGTGTACAAATTTAGCATTAGAAGAAGTTCAAAAAGAATTAAATAAAGAAGGAATAGAAACAGAAATTTTTTGGCTAGGAGTAAAACCTATACGAGGATGTATTGCATGCAATAAATGCAAAGAGAATAACAACAGATGTTTTGACAATGATAAAGTTAATGAATTTTTGGATAAAGCAGAAAATGCAGACGGATTTGTATTTGGAACACCAGTACATTTTGCTTCTGCATCAGGCAGCATAACATCATTCTTAGATAGAGTTTTTTATGGTAGAGGCAGTATTTTTGCTGGAAAAGTATGTGCTTGTGTAGCAAGTTGTAGAAGAGGAGGAGCAACAGCTACATTTGATCAACTAAATAAATATCCTCTAATAAGTAATATGTATGTTGTAGGAAGTTCATATTGGAACCAAATACATGGAAACAATAAAGAAGAAGCAAAACAGGATTTAGAAGGTTTACAGACGATGAGAAATATTGGAAAAAATATGGCATATGCACTAAAATGCTTTGAAAAAGCCAATTTGCCAAAACCAGTGTATGAAGATACAATTAGAACAAACTTTATAAGATAGTAATATTCAATTATTATAGAATAATGAATTTGAAAAAATAAAAAAATATAAAAAATGTAAAAATGTGAAAATTATAATAATAAAAAATATATAAAAATAAAAATGGAAAATTTTTCAAAGATATGTAATTTTAAATTGCATATCTTTATTTTTTTTGCAAATAATAATATTAAAATCGAGATTAATTTTAAAAAAGATAAAATTGTATTGATTAAAATTTATTTCGATTAAAAATTATAATTAGTATGAATTAAATTAAACAGATTTATACTATTTTTTTAAATTTTGAGGAGGTTGTTATGAAAGTTAAAGATTGTATGTGTCATGAAGTTGTATTTGTGAAACCAGATTGCGATACAGAAGAGTGTGCAAAATTAATGTGCGAAAACCATATTGGATGTATTCCTGTTTGTGATGACTCTAAGAAAGTCGTGGGACTTGTAACAGATAGAGATATATTATTAAGAACAATAGGATGTGGAAAAGAAATAAAAAACACTCCAGTAAGCGATATTATGACATGTCATGTGGATTGTTGCTCTCCTGAAACAGATGTAAAGGATGCAGAAAAAGTAATGGCTCAAAATCAAATTAGAAGAATCCCTGTAATGGAAAATAACCAAATAGTTGGTATTTTAACATTAGGTGATTTAGCTAAAAATAAAGAAGTAAATACAGAAGGAGTATGTTTAACATTAGAAAACATCTGTGGATGTGACAAAAAGAATGCTGAATAAATTTGGGACATGGGGACGGAGCTTTTGTCCCAAAACTGAGACAAGGGGACAGACTTATGTTGCTATTATGTATAAATAGAATATAGGTCTGTCCCCATTTCCCAAAAATGGGACAAAAGCTCCGTCCCCATGTCCCATGAATAAAATACATATAATTGCATAAAATATTTATATGACAAGTAACAGAAAAATTAAAAGAAGGGACTGATACAAAAGTTGGTTGTTGATATGAATTATTGGCATAAAGTAATTAAAAATATTATTATTTTGCTAGTTAGTATAATTGCTGTTTATTTAGCTTTTAAATTAGCAGTATTTTACATACCTTTTTTAATAGCTTTTATTATTTCTTTAATGCTGGAACCATTAATTCGATTTATAATGAAAAAAGCAAAGTTTACACGAAGGACAAGTTCAATAATTGTTTTTATAATAGCAATTGCTATAATTGTAGGATTATTAGCTTGGATTATAACAACTTTAATTACTGAAGCTTCAAACTTATTATCAAATTTAAATACCTATATAGACACTGGGTACAATATTTTTCAAAGATTAATGTCTAGTATTGATTTAAGTAAATTTAACATACCTGAAGAAGTTATGAATATTATAAATAATTCAGGTGCGGAATTTTTAAATACAGTAACAGAATGGGCAAAAGGAGCTTTGACAAAAGTAATAGACTTTATAACATCAGTTCCAACATTAGGAGTTTATTGTGGTATATCTTTGATTGCACTTTATTTTATGTGTGTTGATAAAATATATATGATAGACCAGTTGGAGCATCATTTACCAGAAACTTGGGTAAAAAGAATAGGAGTTCATTTAAAAGCATTAATAAAATCACTAGGTGGTTACTTAAAAGCAGAGTTTATATTAGTTATAATTTCATTTTTTATATCACTTGTAGGATTATATATTTTTTACTTCTTAGGTTGGAATATAGAATTTCCACTTATTATAGCCCTAGGCATAGCATTTGTTGATGCGCTTCCAATTTTCGGCTCTGGAACTGTAATGATACCATGGGCTGCAATTCTAGCCTTCAGTGGAGATATAAAACTCGCGATTGGTGTGTTTGTATTATGGTGCATAATGAGTGTAGTAAGACAATTGCTAGAACCTAGAATAGTAAGTGGGCAAATTGGCATACATCCAATATTTACATTAATTGCAATGTATACAGGCTTTAAATTTATTGGAGTGTGGGGATTATTAATAGGTCCGATAGTATTAATAATTTTAAAGAATATATATGGAACAGTAATTGATAAAGGAGTTGTTAAATCAATTTTAGAGAGGTAATTAATTTAAGATCATTGATTATATATTAAGCAAATGCAATGTTATAAAAAATAATTCGAATATGTCGGTCAAGCTGATTTTCATAGGTGTTCTAAAAGAAATTTTGTTAGCGCCCTCACAAGTGTGTGAGATTCCCTAACAAAATTTTTTAAGAACGCCTACTTCAAATCACATTCCATTCCATATTCTCTTATTTTTTATAACATTGCATTTGCTTCAAAACTTAACAATACTAAAATCTCTATACTTGAGAAACCTCATAATATACTGTATAATAAAACTGTATTATAAATTGATTTAAACATAAAGAAGTCAAATGGAGGTTTTATGAAGATTTTAATAGTTGAAGACAATGTTGAAATAGCTGACGGTTTAAAATTTTCGCTTGAGAGAGAAAAATTTAATGTTAAAACTTGTCAAACCATGGAAGCAGCGAAAGAAGAGATTTTAAATAATAAATACAATTTAGTTGTTTTGGATATTATGCTACCAGACGGTGACGGAACTAAATTGTGCAAAATGATTAAAGACAATTTTGACATACCTATTATTTTCTTGACAGCAAAAGATACTGAAAAAGATATCATAAATGGCTTGAATCTTGGAGCAGACGATTATATAGTAAAACCATTTAGAATTGGAGAATTAATTGCTAGAATAAATAATGCACTTAGAAAATATAGAATGGATAGTAATACTATTAAAATTGGAGATTTACTTATTGATACAGAGAAAATGTCCATTCATAAAAATTCAAGAGAGATTACTCTAACTAATCTGGAATGGAGAATTTTGAATACATTATTAAATTCACAAGGAAGCACTGTAAGCAGAGAAAAGTTATTGAACTTAGCTTGTGATATTAGAGGAAATTTTATAAATGATAATTCTCTTACTGTATATATAAAAAGGATTCGTGAGAAAATAGAAGATGACGCAAATAATCCACAAATTATAAAAACTATAAAAGGAATAGGTTATAGAATAGAAAATGCAGATATTTAAAAGTTTGAATAATAAAAATATAAAGAAATACTTAATTGTATCTATAATAACAGTTATAGTTGCTTGTACAATTCTTTTTGGAGTAGCAACCTCAATATATAATTATAACAAAACACATATAATGGAGAAATTTAAAGTGGAAACTTTGACTGAAGGGCTTGCAATAGCTGAGCTTAATAGTCAAATGTATACATATATTTTTATTATAATTGGAGCAATAATAGTCATATTTGTTATAATTATCATATGCTTTCTAGTTATTTTAAATAAAAATGAAAAAGAAATAAAAAATATGAGAACATATGTAAAAGAAATAGCAGAT
Organism: uncultured Clostridia bacterium; assembly: GCA_944393165.1. The sequence continues at coordinate 9,135 of CALXZF010000112.1, read as the reverse complement.
AGAAATTATTCGCTAGATTTAAAGGAAATCTCCGAAAGTGAAATAAGTAATTTAAAAGAAGAGATATATAAAATTGTATTAGAATTAAAAGAAAAAAACGAGAATTTAGAAAACGATAGAGAAACTCTATCAAACTATTTAGCTGATATCTCTCATCAATTAAGAACTCCACTAATGGCTATTACAGCAATGACTGATGCAATAATAGAAAATGAAAGTAACTTGGATATGTATACAAGTAAATTTATTTATAGAATCTCAAATCAATTAAATCAAATTAATTGGTTAGTCGATAATCTATTGAAAATGGCACAATTGGACACTAAATCAATTAAACTTAATATTGAAAATACTAATACAAAAGATTTATTTTATACAATTGAAGATAATATGAAAGTATTTTTAGAAGAAAAGAATATTAAACTAGACATTAATGTCGACTCTAATCGTAATCTTACAATCGATAAAAAATGGATGATAGAAGCATTAGAAAACATTATAAAGAATTGTATAGAATACTCTAATGAGAATTCTTCAATAAAAATACTATGCGTGCAAAACCCTCTATTTGCAGAGATTCGTATAGAAGATAGAGGAAAAGGAATTTCTAAGGATGATTTGCCACATATATTTAACAAGTTTTATAAAGGGAAAGGAGCTAGCAGTAAAAGCTTTGGAATAGGTTTATCACTTGCAAAAAGTATTGTTGAAAGCCAAAATGGAGAAATTACAGTTGAAAGTACTGAAAATATAGGAACTACTTTTATTATAAAGTTGTATGACAATTAAAGATTTTATTTATCCTATCGAACCAAAATAATATTTTATAAAGCATGTGGTTATAATTCAAAATTCACTATAAATATTGAGCAATGTGTGTTAAAAGAATTTTATTTTCGGCCCCCAACTGCGTACAAACTGTAAAAACTTCGTTTAACAGTTTGTATACTTGTCGGTCCCCACCTTGAGCACTCAAATAAAATTCTTTTAACACACATTGCTCACATAAAATTAAGGCCGTGAATAAATAACGCTGACATATATATTCAAAATGCTTTATAAAATATTATTTTGGTTGGCATCTGTAAAAGTAATCAATTATTTAAATCCCAATTTTTTAAAATTTACAAAAGTCATTTTAAAGTCACTTTGAAGTTATATAATAAAAATGTAGAAAAAATAGTATCATATAGAAGTGCTGATAATCAATGATAGTAAGAATTATCAACAACACATACAAGAGAAAGGGGAGTGCGAGGAAATGGAAATTTTAAGAGTGGAGAATCTTACAAAAGAATATGCTAACGGAGAGAAGAAATTAACAGCTTTAGATTCTATATCTTTAAATGTAAATCAAGGAGAATTTATCGCTGTTGTTGGACCAAGTGGTAGTGGGAAATCAACTTTGTTACATATAATAGGTGGGATAGACAAGCCTACATCTGGGAAGGTTTTTATAGATAATACAGATATTTCTATGCTAAAACCGGATAAAATGACAATATTTAGAAGAAGAAATATTGGAATTATTTATCAATTCTATAATCTAATTCCAACTTTAAATGTTGAAGATAATATTATTTTACCTGTGCTACTTGATAATAAAATAGTAAATCAGGACAAATTAAATGATTTATTAAATTTGCTTGGGTTAGAAGATAGAAAAAAAGCTATGCCTTCACAACTCTCAGGAGGAGAACAGCAAAGAGTATCTATAGCAAGAGCTTTAATAAATGAACCAAGCATTATACTGGCAGATGAGCCAACAGGTAATTTAGACAGTAGTAATTCTAAGCAGATCGTTGAATTATTCAAATATTATAATAAAAAATATAAGCAAACATTTATATTAGTAACGCATGATGAAAAAATTGCTCTTCAAGCAGATAGAATAATTGAAATTAAAGACGGAAAAATTATCAAAAATCAAAACATATAGAAATGGGGGATAGTAATGGGAGTGGCTTTAAAACTTGCTATAAATTATTTAAAAGCAAATAAAAAAAGAACTATTATTATAACTACTTGTATTCTAATCTCTACCATTTTAATAACTACAATATTGCTTTTAATAGATAGTTATTGGGAATATATGATAAATGCTGTTAGGAATGTATCAAATTGGGAAGTAAGTTACAATGGAATTACATATGAAGAGGCTTGTACAATTGAAAAACATAGCAATGTGAAAGAAATATCTGTTATGATGTTTCTGGGAAAATATGAAGGCGATGATGAGTACCAAATAAATACCAATATATATGGATTTGATGAGAATGCCATGAAAAATCATGTGCAAAATAATTTGACTGAAGGAAGATTACCTCAAAACGCAAGCGAAGTTGTATGCGACCAAAGCAATGAAAACTATAGTATTGGTGATGTAATTACCCAAAAACTTGAAAATGACGATGTGGAGCAATATACGGTAGTGGGAAAGATAGAAGGATATTATTTACCAATATTTAATCAAGAACAAATAATTACTCTGCTTGATAGAAATAATTTGACAACCACTGATACTGTGGATATTACACTTTTAAGTTATAATTTAAAGCAAATTTATGATGACTATTTTGATATATATTATATGCTAAAAGCTAACCGAGATACTGATACAAATATAGAGGATATAACACTGTATAATACTACTTTATTAGAATATGCAAATGTTTTAAATTATACTTCTGATTTTCAAAAAAGTGTGTATACAGTTGAAGGTATCTTTATTGGAATAATAGTAATAAGCTCTGCTATTTTCATTTATTCTGTAATTAATATAAGTATTATAGAAAGAAGAAGATACTTTGGGATTCTAAAATCGATAGGCTCAACAACAAAACAAATGAAAAGAAGTATAAGATTTGAACTTTTGATAATTCTTTTAATCGCAATTCCATTGGGAGTAATTATAGGAATTCTACTTGATGTTATTCTAATAACAGTTGTAAATAATCTATTGCCAGAATTTGCAAGCTCGTATACATTTATAGCTAGCCTTTTTGAAGCAAATGCAGAAATGCATGTTGCTATTCCAATAAGTACAATAGCACTTGTTATATTTATAACAATATTAACTGTATACATTTCATCAATAATACCAATAAGAAGGGTTTCACGAATGTCTGCAATTAATATGATTAAACAAAACAAAGAAAAAAGCAGGAAGAAAAAATGGCGAGAAAGTTGGCTGAAAAATGGTAAATTTTTAGGCTTAAAATTGGCGTGGAAAAATGTGGAAAGATATAAAGCAAGGTATTCTGCAATAATTATGTCTTTAATGATTAGTATTTCATTAATAATTGTTAGCGATTATTATATAAAAACTGCTCAAACCACTCATTCTACCACTGATTATAATTATTATATCAGCTTAGATTACCCAAAAGAAGATGATGATTTAACTGCACAGATAATAAATGATATTAAATTATCTGGTATTGCAACAAATGTAGTTATACAGCCACGAGAAACTAATGTGGAATTACTAGTAAATAAAGAAAACATTAGTGATACGGAAAAAGAATTTAGTAAGAAAATATATGGTGCTAATACTGATTTATATGCACATTTTGACTGCATATTTGCTGATAATGACTATGATACAATTTTAGATACATTTCACATTAATATCCCTATAGTTGTGTTGGATGATGAAACATATAATAAATATATAGAAAATGTTGGAGTCGATAAGCTAGAAAATAACGAATGTATATTGGTAGATTTTAAAAACGAGAAAACAAAATACTATGACGGAATAAGACTTACAAATTATAATGAAGGTGATGAGATAACTGTAAAAAATGATTATCCAACTCATGATGATTTAGAACAGTATATCACAAAATTAAAAATAAAGAAAATAACTAATATTCTTCCTCCAAATATGTACAATTCAATCGGCCCTGCTATAGTGACAACTGACGAAATATTGCTTAATGCTAAAAAAGAGATGTTTGATGAAGACTATGATGAAACTTCAAACTATGATACACTTTTACTAAAGGTAAACAATATTAGTGAAGCAGACGAGTTTGCAAGTAAATTAACAGAAAAATATAATATAAATAGAATTGATTGGACTGAACTTGTTTCTCAAGAAGAAATAGATAGTTATGGATTATTAAGAAATGTATTTATTTATAGCTTCATTTTTATAATTACTTTAATAGGGGTGCTTAATATGCACAATGCGATAAATACAAACTTAGAAATACGAAAAAGAGAAATAATAAGTTTAATAACAATTGGAATGGAACAAAAACAAATAAACAAAATGCTTCTTATAGAAAATGCAATCTGCGGAATATTGTCCCTAATACTAGGTTCAACGATTGGTTTATCAGTTTCATATTTAATATACCGTGGCAGTGATGATTATATAATATATAGTTTTCAAGTACCATGGGGGGCGTTACTCATAAGTGCAATTGCAATTATAATAATAACTTTAGTAGCTACTATATACTTGAAAAAGAAGATTTTTACGAACAATTTAATAGAAACACTAAAAAAAGAAGAAATTTAAGCAAAAGGAATTACAACCTTTTGCTTAAATTATGTGTGCTCAGCATGGGCAACAACTTGTATTAACTTGATTGAAATTTTGTAGCACTTTCTTGTTTTCATTAAATTACAGTAGAGGTTGTGACAAAACTATCATCTGGCGGATAAACATATTCATCTGTTGGCTCATCAACTTTGTTTATTTTTTCTATTTCTACAATAGGCATATCACCATAATAATTTCCTTTTGTAATTGTGCCTTCAATTTCTACCCATGTACCGTCTGCAAAATTGCTTGCTATTTGAGAATGGCATAAAAAACCAACAACAACAGTTTGAAAATCAGAAGAAACAATCATATCTCTTGCAAGCACAAATTGTTCTGAATTAAAGTCATATAACCTATATACATATCCTACAAATTTTATTTTTTGCCCAACATAAGTATCTATATTGTTGTGAACATTTTGTAAAACATTTGTATAATTCTGTGATGTTAAAGTGTATACTGTTTCTTCTGGAAGATAGTCATTTGTCTTAAAGAAATTACCGAAAATTACTTTATAACATATAAAAACTGTAAGTAACAGAACAATTACACAGAGTACTGCCATGATGATTTTTGCTGTTTTATTTCCATTAATTTTAAAATTAAAAATAAACATATAATATACTCCTTCAATCTTTTCTTTTAAATTATTATGAGCAGATTTTTTAAAATATGCTTGAGATTAGAAACAAAGTTATAATCTCAAGCAAAAAATATATGTTGACAAGAATAAAATTGTATTATATAAAATAATTATAATTAAAAATAAAAGGAGGATATTTTATGAACGAAAATGAAAATAACAATGTAGAAGAAACAAACAACAATAGTGATGCTCAAACTAATGCGACAAATCAAGCAAATCCAGTAAACCAGGAGAGCCAAAACAATGCGCCAAAGAAATCTAACACAGGTTTAATTGTGACTATAGTTATATTGGCTATTGTAATAGTTGCATTAATTGCAGTTGGAGTATTTATTTTTACAAAGAACAATGTAAAGAATTTTGTAGAAGAGGGAATGAACCAAGTATCTACAGTAGTTGAACAAGGAGAAAATATTCTTGACCAAAGTGGGCTGCTAAATACTTTGAATAATTCATCTGACAATTCAAATTCTGTAACTGAGACAAATACTGTTGACAATAGCTCAACAACAAATGAAGGAGCAAATGGAGCAGCAAGAGAATCAACATTGGAAAATCCTGTAGAAATAGGGGAGTGGAGTATAGCTTCTAAATATAATACCAATACAAGTGGAAATCAAAATGTTAATGTTAGAATAACAAATGTAATTAGAGGAGACGAAGCCAAGAAAATGGCACAAGATTATATGTCTAGCGACTACAGCATATATAAATACGAAGAGCCAGAAGCAAACTTGGAATGGGCAGTAATTGAATACGATGTAGATTTTGCTGATACATATGTTCCAGGAGAGCTTGGTGCAAGCCCAAATGTAGAAATTGATATAACTGGTTTAGACGGAAGATCAATAAAAGATAATGGAATTACATACTTTACATCAGTAATTGAAATTGGCTCAAGAGATTATATAAAAACAAAAACAGGTTCTGGTAAAGCTCTAACTCAATTACCACAAGGATTTACAGATTATATCATTCAAGCCGGAGCATATGGTGGAACAATAGCATATACTAGAGGAAAATAAACATTTTCCTCTATTTATATTTTCTAATACTAATGGGTTGCGATTTTTTTCAAAAAGTGATATAGTATCATGGTATTAGTATAAACATAAGGAAGGAAGAGAGATAATGGGACTTTTTAAAACATATAGTGAAAAAGAAGTAAAAAGAGTTAGACCATTAGTAGATAAAATTAATGGATTAGAACCAGAAATACAAAAATTGAGTGATAGTGAATTAAGAGGCAAAACAGATGAATTCAAAAATAGATTAAAAGCCGGAGAAAAATTGGATGACTTATTACCTGAGGCTTTTGCTGTAATGAGAGAAGCAGCCAAAAGAGTATTAGGAATGAGACATTTTGATGTCCAATTAATTGGTGGTATCATATTACACCAAGGAAGAATTGCTGAAATGAAAACAGGTGAAGGTAAAACTTTAGTTGCAACACTTCCAGTATATTTGAACGCTCTAGAAGGAAAGGGAGTTCATGTAATTACAGTTAATGACTATTTGGCTAAAAGAGATAGTGAATGGATGGGAAAAGTATATAGATTTCTTGGATTAACTGTTGGACTTGCAATTGCTGGGATGAATCCAAAAGATAAACAAAAAGCATATGCATGTGATATTACATATGGAACAAATAATGAATTTGGATTTGATTATTTAAGAGATAATATGGTTATATATAAAGACCAATTAGTTCAAAGAGAATTAAATTATGCTATTGTCGATGAGATTGATAGTATTTTGATTGATGAAGCTCGTACTCCACTTATAATATCAGGAAGAGGTGCACAATCATCTGATTTATATAAAAAAGCTGATAATTTTGTTAGAAAATTAAAAGCGAAAGTAATTGTTGAAGAAGATGTAAAGAATTTTGAACAAGCTGAAGACAACGAAAAATATGATTATATTGTTGACTTAAAAGCTAAATCTGCATCACTTACTATGCAAGGAATAAAAAAAGCAGAACAAGAATTTGGTTTAGACAATTTTAATGATATAGAAAATTCTGAGCTTGTACATAATGTTAATCAAGCATTAAGAGCACATGGAATAATGAAAAAAGACATTGATTACATTGTAAAAGACGGAGAAGTTTTAATTGTAGATGAATTTACTGGTCGTATTATGTACGGAAGAAGATATAATAATGGATTGCATCAAGCTATTGAAGCTAAAGAGCATGTAAAAATTGCAGATGAATCTAAAACATTGGCAACAATCACATTCCAAAATTATTTTAGAATGTACAAAAAACTTTCTGGAATGACTGGTACTGCAATGACAGAAAAAGATGAGTTTGAGGAAATATACAAATTAGATGTTGTTGAAATTCCAACAAACAAACCAATGATTAGACAGGATCATCATGACATAATATACAAAAATGAAAATGCTAAGTTTAGAGCTGTTATAGAAGATATAAAAGAAAGTCATAAAAAAGGTCAACCAGTGCTTGTAGGTACAGTATCAATAGAAAAATCTGAAAAATTAAGTAAGTTGCTTTCAAAAGAAGGTATTAAACACGAAGTATTAAACGCTAAATTCCATGAAAAAGAAGCTGCAATTGTAGCACAAGCTGGTAAATATGGTGCTGTTACAATAGCAACAAACATGGCAGGTCGTGGTACTGATATTATGCTAGGTGGAAATAGTGAATTTTTAGCTAAACAAGAAATGAAAAAATTAAGATACACACCTGAGCAAATTGAACAATCTACAGCTTTTAACGAAACTGATGATCAGTCGATTTTACAAGCTAGAAAGAAATACAAAGAATTAGAAGAAAAGTATAATAAAGAGATTAAAGAAGAAAAACAAAAAGTTATTGATGCAGGCGGTTTAAAAATAATTGGTACAGAAAGACACGAATCTAGAAGAATTGATAACCAGCTAAGAGGTCGTAGTGGTCGTCAAGGAGACCCTGGAGAATCAAGATTTTATATAGGTTTAGACGACGATTTAATGAAAATATTCGGTGGAGATATGATTACTAACCTATATAATACTCTTGGAGCAGATGAGAATATGCCTATTCAAGCAAAGATGATATCAAAAGCTGTTGAAAGTGCTCAAAAGAAAGTAGAAGGTCGAAACTTTACAATAAGAAAAAATGTATTACAATATGATGATGTTATGAATACTCAAAGAGAGATAATATACAAACAAAGAAGAGAAGTTCTAAATGGCGAAAACTTGAAGGATAGTATTTACAATATGATGAATAATGTTGCTACAGAAATTGTTAATTCATATGTAACAGATGAAGGAGTAAATAAAGAAGCATTATCTCAAGATTTAAATACAACATTCGGAATAGGAAACCTAAAGAGTTTAAAAGAAGGAAAAGCAGACAGCAATAAGATTATTGAAGAAATAATTGAAAAAGTCCATAACAAATATGATGAAAAAGAGAAGGATTTTGGCGAAAAAACGCTAAGAGAGCTTGAAAGAGTTGTAATGCTTAAAATTGTTGACGAAAGATGGATGGACCATATAGATAGTATGGATGAACTTAAAGACGGTATAGGACTTCGTGCATATGGTCAAAAAGACCCAGTTGTACAATATAGAATCGAAGGATTTGATATGTTTGACCAAATGATTGCAGATATACAATTAAATGTTGTAAAAATCCTTATGAATGCTAGAAAAAGAGAAGGATTACCAACTAGACAAGAATCAGTAAAAATTACTGGTGAAGGCCTAGAAAATACAAATATATCTTTAAAAGGAAATTCACCAAGTAGTGAAAAATCACATACACCTATTGTAAATACAGCTCCAAAAGTAGGAAGAAATGACCCATGTCCATGTGGGTCGAACAAAAAATATAAAAATTGCTGCGGTAGAAACAAGTAAAATAGGTAATTACATAGGTTAGCAGATAATTATATTTTATATTTTGTCAACGAAT
>CALXZF010000111.1 GCA_944393165.1 uncultured Clostridia bacterium | reverse complement strand
ACATGCTTGCAGATAGAGCATTTGAAGACCAATGTACAACAGCAAATCCAAGAGTTCCATTAGTAAGTGAACTAAAGCAAATTTTAATAGATAGTTATTATGGTAACTAAATTAGAAATTGGGGACGGGCCTAAATTGTAAAAAATATCAGAATAGAGAAATGTTAAATATTTATAAAATTATAAGAGTTTAAGCGCTTTTATAATAAAATATACAAAATTTCAAGAGGAAGCAATAATAAAAATGATGTATGGAAATTTATCATGCATCTTCGGGGTGAAATATAAAAAGAAAGAAGGATTGATTTATATGTCTCGAAGAGCAAGACAAAATTTACGTACATCATTTTTTCACGTGATAGTACAAGGAATTAACAAAGAATCTATTTTTAAAAAGGACCAATACAAGGAAAAGTATTTAAAATTGATTGAAGACAAAATGCAAGAATATGATTTAGACATTTTAGCTTATGCAATAATGAACACTCATGCACATTTGTTGATACATATCGAAAAAATAAAAATGTTGTCTGAATTTATGAAGAAAATAAATGAAGAATTTGCAAATTATTATAATTATAAGGAAAACAGAGTGGGATATGTATTCAGGGATAGATTCCTGAGTGAACCTATTTATAACCAAGTGTACTTGTTACGATGCATTTCATATATTCATAATAATCCTGTAAAGGCACATATAGTAAGCAACTGTGGTGATTATAAATTTTCTAGTTATAATGATTATTTGGAAAAAACTGGTTTTGTAAATGATGAAGTTTTAAAATTAGTTTTTGGAACAAAGATATTAGATGTAGAAGAATTTAAACAAATTCACAATAGCGCAACCTATTATTTTTCAGAATATGAAAATAGAATAGATGAAAATATGAAAGAAATTATTGAAGAACTGCAAGAAAGATATAATAAAGACTGGCAGGAAATGATAAAAAAAATCATGATTATTCAAGAAATTGCCGTAGAAATAAAAGAGAGGATAAATATTTCAAATTATAGACTTGCCAAGTATCTGAAAATAAGTAGATACAGATTAGAACAAATATTAAAGAAAAAGAATTTTTTGCAAAACAGGCCCGTCCCCGATTGCAAAAGAGTTGACATAAACGAAAGAAAATAGTATAATTTATTTACCCAAATAGTATTATTGTTTTCAGAAATGGAGGAAACAAAATGAGTAATCGGAACTATATGATTCTTTTCGGAAAGAAGTTAACGAAGGAGGATATTCTTGAAGCAACTAGTGCTTTTTTGGATGTGATAATGTCCAAAGAAGATGCTACGACTGAACCTGAAAAGGTGAAAGAAGCAAAAAACATGGACATTGAAATGATTGTAGAGGATGTCTTAACAAAACTTGGGCTCTCATCTACACTTGAAGGAACTAAGTACATCAAGGAATCAATAGTTTATTACATGGCTCACCATGACACAGTTAACATTAAGAAGGACATTTACCCAATGTTAAATAGCAAGTATGGGGTAAGTTATGACAGGTTGCGGGAATGTATGCGAGAGGCTATAAAAATTGCATTCTATAGAGAACCCACTCAGCTTGCAAAAGATCTATTTAACGTTAGTGAAGGAGAAAAAAACAAAAGAGTGTCTTCTAAGAGTTTTATAATAAGAGTGCTAGATTATTGTGAATATTATTCCATTACTAAGTGAAATATTGAAAAAGTAGAATAATTTTTCAATATGCAGAGTTTTATGTGACGAACTCTAAAGGGCAAGGTATTTTTATAAAATAGAAATACCTTGCCTTTGTGTTTTATTAAACTGATTTTTAATCATTCATTTATGAAGAATCTGAATTCATAAGCAAAAAAAATTGCAAAACAAGCCCGTCCCCGATTGTAAAAAATTGCATAAATATTGAAAAATTGGAAATTTTAATATATAATGCCATTAATAACATTAAAACTTTACTGCAAGAAGGCTAAATAAAAAAAGTAAGGATATAAAAATGCTAATTGTTTTAATTATTTTATTTTTTATAGTTATAATTACAGGCTTTATTACAGGCAACTTTTTGTTTGATTTATCATTAAATCCAAAATCGCCTAAGTCAATAATATTAAATAGAGAAATAGATGAAGATGAGATTAAATTAAGAATAGATAACACTAAGTGGATAGAGGAAAATGCAGAAGAAACATATATACAAAACAAGAAAATTAAGTTACATGGATATGAAATACAAAATAAAAAAGAAAGTAAAGTATGGGTAATAGGAGCACATGGCTATACAGAAACAGCATGCTCTATGGTTGGTGTAGCAAAACAATTTTTAAATTATGGATACAATGTGTTGCTTCCAGATTTGAGAGCACATGGCAAAAGCGAGGGAAAATACATTGGAATGGGATGGCTAGATAGACTAGACCTAATAAAATGGATTGACTACCTTATAGAAAAGTATGGACACATAAAAATAATACTATACGGAATTTCTATGGGAGCTGCTACTGTGATGATGGCTAGTGGAGAAAACTTACCAAGTAATGTAAGAGTTGTAATTGAAGATTGTGGATATACTTCTGTGTGGGATGAATTTGCCGACAAACTAAAAACAATATTTCATATACCAAAATTCCCCGCAATGTATAATGCTAATTTTATAACTAAAATAAGAGCAGGATTTTCACTTAAAAAAGCTTCTTGTATAAAACAAATAAAAAAATCTAAAATACCAACATTATTTATACATGGAGATAAGGACAAGTTTGTACCATTTTATATGCTAGACCAACTATACAATATAGCTTCGTGCAAAAAGGAAAAATTAGTTATAAAAAATGCTGGACATACAGATGCACAGACAATAGAACCACAAAAATATTGGGGTACAGTTAGAAAGTTTATAAAAAGATATTTATAAATATAAGGGGAGGTTGAAAAATGCAAAGATTAGATTATGCAATTTTATTTGCTACAAAAGCACATGATGGGCAAAGGAGAAAAACCGACAATGTGGCTATGATATTTCATCCATTTACTGTAGGTATGTTATTACAAAGAACTGGAATGAGCGAAGATACAGTAATAGCTGGAATTTTGCACGATGTTGTTGAAGATACAAAGTATACAATAGAGGACATTGAAAATATATTTGGAAAGAATGTAAGAAACATAGTAGAAGAAGTAACAGAGAACAAAGCCCTAGAATGGAAAGAAAGAAAAAAAGAAGCAATAGAAAAAGTAAGGAATGCAAGCTTTGAAGGTAAAATGGTTGAATGTGCAGATAAAATAAATAACTTAGAAACTTTATATGACTTAATTGAAGAAAAAGGAGAAGAAGTATGGAAAAGCTTTAACAAACCATATACAGAACAAAAATGGTACTACACAGAAATGTATAATGCAGTAATAGAAAACGTAGAATATAATGATTTTTTTAAACGATATAAAAATGTATTAGATAAAGTGTTTAAATAAAAAATGGAGGAAAAAATGATAACAATTACTGAAAAAGAATTGAATGATAAGTTGGAGTTAATTAAAAATAATATTAGTAGAATAAAGGCAGGGATAAATGAAGATACTCCACCAATCTTTGTAGAACTTATTGGTACTCAAAAGAGTGGAAAAACAACACTATTGAGGAGTCTTAAAAGTCTTTTTTATAATAATCAAATGGAAATTTTTACAAGAAGAGAAACTGCAGAATACAATCCAGTAGAAAAAGGAGCCAAACAATATGATTTATGGATGGTATTAGAACTATTTAGAAACTTATCAGAAGATATTTCTAATAAACATGGACAAATAGTTATTTATGATAGAGGAATTATAGATAGATTAGTTTGGCTAGAAAATGCATTAGAAAATGGAAAAATTTCAAAACAAGATTTAGATAGAATAAAAGGACTATACAATTTAGAAACTATAAGAGAAGAGTATAAGCCAATAACATTAGGATTTTTAACTTCACCAGAATTGAGTGTGCAAAGGAAAGGTTCTGCAGGGAGATTTGTAAATAATAAAACTTTAGGTTCATATAATAGAATTTTTATGGAAAATCAAGGAATGATAGCAGAATTATCATCAAACTATACTTTAACAAAAACAGATAGTTATCAAGGTAGAATAGAAGAATTTATAATGGACATGTCTACTAATCTGACAGAAAGAATAGTTAGTCAATTAGAGGTAAGTAAAAATAAGAAAGGAAAAGACACTGTAAATTGTGAACAAATCGAAAGATAATATATTGTTTTAGGGAGAATAATAATGAAAACAGGAAAATTATTTGTAATAGATGGAACAGATGGAAGTGGAAAACAAACTCAGCTTCAAAAGTTAAAAGAAAGATTTACAAAAGAAGGAATTGAATACAAGGCAGTAAGTTTTCCAAATTATGATAGCCCATCATCAAGTTTAGTAAAAATGTATTTAGCAGGAGAATTTGGAACAGATTCACAAGCAATAAGCCCATACATAGCATCTACTTTTTTCGCAGTAGATAGATATGCAACATTTAAGAAAGATTACGAGGAATACTATAATAATGGTGGAATAATATTAGCAGATAGATATACAACC
>CALXZF010000110.1 GCA_944393165.1 uncultured Clostridia bacterium | reverse complement strand
CTAATGATCCGAAGCCTTATTCTTTCTATTCCTTCGATTTTGTCTATTTCTTCTAATAAATCTATTAATCCATATTGATTATTTTCAGTACTTGATTTCTTTATTTTGTCAGCATCATTTTTCATTTCTGTGCTTTCTATTGTGTTTTCTATATTATTTGTCATTTCTGCATTGTCTATTGTACTTCCAATAGAATTTGTTGTTTTTTTACTTTTAAAATCTCTTCCATATGATGCTAAGTGAATTCCTGTAATTACAACTTCTTTTATTCCTTGCTTAGCAATTTTAGTTATTTCGCTAATGACGCTTTCCGGATTTCTACTTCTAATGTGCCCTCTTGCAAAAGGAATTATGCAATATGAACAAAATCTGTCGCATCCGTCTTGGACTTTAATTACTGCTCTTGTTTTTTCTGTGAAAGTAACATCTCCAAAATCTACATATTCTTCACAATGCATTACATCCGTTACCTTTGATTGCTTCGGTGTTGCATGCTTTTCGCTTTCTTTATTTGTATCTCTTTTCGTTTTATTGTTTTCATTATAGTTTGTACTGTTACATATTTCATTGTTTTCACTATGGTTTGTGCCGTTATGTATTTTATTGTTTTCATCATTATTTATGTTGCTATTTGCTTTACAGTTTTCACTATGATTTAAATTGTTTTCTATTGTTCTGTTTTCCCCATGTGGTTTATTGTCTAACTTTGCTTTCAGCATTTCTTCCACAAATGAAATAACATTCTTTTTTTCATTTGTACCCAAAATCAAATCAATTTCTGGAATTTTTTCTAACTCTTCTTTTGCTACTTGTGCATAGCAACCAACAGCTACTAAGATAGATTTTGGATTTAACTCTTTTACTTTTCTTAGCATCTGGCGTGATTTTCTATCAGCCATATTTGTTACTGTACAAGTATTAACTATATATACATCAGCAATTTCATCAAAATCTACTATGTCATATCCAGATTTTTTAAACTCTTGTATCATTCCATTTGTCTCATATTGATTTACTTTGCACCCCAATGTGTAAAATGCCGCCTTTAAATTTTTCAATTTTAATACATCCCTTCTAATATGTAATTTTTATATTAATCTGTTAAATTCAATATTTTTAATTATATATATTTGTATTGAGCCTTTTATGACATCTATAAAATTTTATCATATTTTACATAAACTATCAAGGAGTGTCTTCCAAATTCAAAAACTTGGTCGAAAAGAGTGTCCCTTTTGGCCAAGAACTTGGACAAAAAAGAGTGTCCCTTTTGGCCAAAAACTTGATCGAAAGGAAGTAGTTCATTTTGGCCAAATTCGTAAACGAAATGGAGTGTCCCTTTTGTTCACGGACAAAAGATGAAGAAGCTTGATAAATTTTCAAACCTCTTCATCCCAAGACTTATTTATTATCTTTACTCATTTATTAATACATTCCACCCATTTGTCCTGCATCGTCATTGTGTCCACCACAATTGCATGCTGGTTCTTTTTTATCTGTTACTAAGCTTTCTGTTGTAAGTATCATAGATGCAATTGATACTGCGTTTTGAAGTGCACTTCTTGAAACCTTTGTTGGGTCTACAATTCCGGCTTTCTTCATGTCTACATATTCTTCGTTGGCTGCATCAAATCCTACACCTTTTTCGCTATTTTTTACTTTTTCTATTATAACTGCTGGCTCTAATCCTGCATTTGTAGCAATTTGTCTTGCTGGTTCTTCCAATGCTCTTAAGATTATTTTACCACCAATTTTCTCGTCTCCTTGTAATTTTTCTACTTCTTTTGCAACTTCTGGTATGATGTTTACAAATGCTGTACCACCACCTGCAACTATACCTTCTTCAACAGCTGCTTTTGTTGCAGATAAGGCATCTTCTATTCTTAATTTTCTGTCTTTCATTTCAACTTCTGTAGCTGCTCCAACACCAATTACTGCAACTCCACCTGCTATTTTTGCAAGCCTTTCTTGTAAGTTTTCTTTTTCGAATTCGCTCTTTTCTTCAGCAATTTGTGCTTTTAACCCATTTACTCTTGCAGAAATTTGTGCTTTGTCTCCCATACCATCAACAATTATTGTGTTTTCTTTTTGTACCTTTATTTGTCTTGCTCTACCTAGTTGCTCTAATGTAGTGTCTTTTAGTTCCATTCCTAAGTCTGAAGAAATAACTTCACCACCTGTAAGAATAGCTATATCTTGTAACATGTTCTTTCTCTTATCACCATATCCTGGAGCTTTAACAGCTACTACATTTAGCACACCTCTTAGCTTGTTTAGGATTAATGTAGATAAAGCTTCTCCTTCTATGTCATCACAGATGATTACTAATTTTCCAGAATTTTGCATTAATGTTTCTAGTAATGGTAATATTTCTTGAATATTGCTTATTTTCTTGTCTGTTATTAATACATATGGATTATCTACAATAGCCTCCATTTTTTCTGTGTCTGTAACCATGTATGGAGATACATAACCTTTGTCGAATTGCATACCTTCAACAACATTTAACTCTGTTTGAGATGTTTTTGATTCTTCAATTGTAATAACACCGTCTTTAGAAACTTTTTCCATAGCTTCTGAAATTAATTCTCCAACCTCTGTATTGTTAGCTGAAATACTTGCAACCCTTGCAATATCTTCTTTTCCGTTAACTGGTGAACTTACTTTTTTAAGTTCTTCTACAGCTGAACTAACAGCTTTATCCATACCTCTTTTAATTGCCATTGGATCTCCACCTGCGGCAACATTCTTAACTCCTTCTTTTACCATGCTTTGAGCTAAAACCATAGCAGTTGTTGTTCCGTCTCCTGCTACATCATTTGTTTTAATAGAAACTTCTTTTACAATTTGAGCTCCCATATTCTCAAATGGGTCATCAAGCTCAATCTCTTTTGCTATTGTAACACCATCATTTGTAATAAGTGGTGCACCAAACTTTTTATCTAGAACTACATTTCTTCCTTTTGGT
>CALXZF010000109.1 GCA_944393165.1 uncultured Clostridia bacterium | reverse complement strand
GTGGATCTGTTATACTAAAGTGTTTACCTTGTACAATTTCCATATTTATCCCTCTTTCTATGAATCTTCGTTGCCATAGTTTGTCTTTTGTTAGAATCACTACATTTTATATTATACAGTATTTTTAAATACAAGTCAACATTTTTGTCAAATTATGTCAACGTTCTTGGTTGTTTTACACATTACCTCTACTTCGCAGAATTTATTTTGACTTTTCAGGTTGACAATGCCTTTAATTCTATATTACCTGCTTTGATGTGTATTAACTGTATTATCCTACAAACTATCAACTACTATTACATATTTTATTCAAAATTACTTCTTGGATTGAATTTTGAAATTTCGTTTAATTTTTCATATATTCCAATTTCTTCTTTCGTTGGGGTTTTAGGTATCATTATTTTTACATCTGCCACTAGTTCTCCTCTTCCACCTTTGCCATCTTTATATCCTTTTCCTGGAATACGAACTTTTTCTCCGCTTTCAATCCCCTGTGGAATATGTAAAAAAATGGTTTCTCCTATTGTTTCTACCGACACTTTTGTTCCAAGTACTGCTTCCCAAGGTGATATTTTTAGGTCAGTATATAAATCAACACCTCTTAGTGCGAACTTATTACTATCTTTTATATTTATTCTAATTAGTAAGTCTCCGTTCTTGCCTCCGTTTTCACCTTTTTTTCCTTGGCCTATTAGCCTGATTTTTTCACCGTTTCTTATACCTTCTGGTATTTTTATTGTAAATGTTTTCATTTTTCCGTTTTGGGTTCTTAAGGAAATTTTCTTTTCTTGCCCATAATATGCTTCCTCTACAGAAACATCTATTTCTGTTTCTACGTTTTCTCCTTTTATAGGTACTTTTTCTTTTTTCTTTTCCCTTTTTTCTTGTTTTTCTAATTGTTCTCCAAAAAACATATTAAAAAAGTTACTACCTATTGAACCTGTTTCTCGCTTACTTTCTTCCGTCTTTTTTCTTTTTCTGCCAATGTTTGAATTCCACATTCTGTCATATTTTCTTCTGGTAGTTTGATTTGATAGTACTTTATATGCTTCATTTATATCTTTAAATCTATCTTCGGAAAAATTGTTTTCGGAATTTATGTCTGGGTGATATTTTTTAGCTTGCTCTCTATATGCTATTTTTATCTCCTCTGGTGTTACTTTACTGTCACTTAAGCCTAGTATTTTGTAATAGTCTTTAAAAATCATAGCCCTTTCCCCCTTAAAAAGCATTTTCATTATATCATACTTTTCCTAGGAAATAAATATATATGGTGCAATTTTTGTTAAAAGATGGCAACTACTTATTAGCGCCATCTTTTAACAATTTATTTCTAGTTAAAATACTATCTGTATGTACTAATTTATGTTTTTGTATTGTATATATTAAAGATGAATCTATTTCGTATAACAAGGCTTCGTCTATATTTTTTTTAGATAACTCTCTAACTTTTTGTAGTTGTTTGTTTTTGGCTTCGTCCTTGTAATTTCTGCCCTCTTCTGTTTTATCAGCAACAAAAATTATTTTTGCTAATAAGTCCATATTCTCGTTTCCAACTGTATGATATTTTATAGCATTTTGCATTTCTATAGTAAAGTTATATTTCTTTTTGCATATGTCAGCTCCTATTTTTGCGTGTAATAGGCCAACATTTACTGCTTCAACATTATCTACTTGTATGTTGTTTTCTTTTGCATATTTTAGCATTTCTTCATCTGAAAATTCTTTTCCAATGTCGTGCGCTAAACCTGTAAGTTTTGCAGTGTTGGTATCGATTCCGTAAATTAAAGCTAATTCTTCTGCTTTTTTCATTACTCCTAAGGAGTGCTTAAATCTTTTTTCTGATAATGCGTTTTTTAAATCATTGTTTATTCTATTTAATAATTCATTTATGTTTTCCATTTTGCCACCTTTCTTTTTATTATTCTTAATTTATTTTATAAAGAAAAATCTTTATGTTTTAATGTTTTTCTTTATTTAGTTTCTGATGCTAATTCTACTAGTTTATCCAATAATTTTGTATAGCTTATTCCCATACTTTGCCATAGCTGTGGATACATACTAATTTGAGTAAAGCCTGGTAGTGTATTTATTTCGTTTATTATTACTTTATTTGTGCCATTTTCTATAAAGAAGTCTACTCTAGCTAATCCTTTACAGTCTGTAGCTTTATATGCTTTTATAGCTGTTTTTCTTATTTCGTCAGATATGCTTTCTGATATTTCTGCTGGAATTACCACCTTTGACTCAGCATTTTTATATTTTGCGTCAAATGTATAAAAGTCTTCTGCTGGAAGAATTTCACCAACTACTGAGGCTTTAACATCATCATTACCAAGTACCGCACATTCTACCTCTCTACCTTTTATGTTTTGTTCTATAAGTATTTTTTTATCGAATTTTCCTGCATACTTTATTGCTTCTATTAGTTCTGCTTTATTATGTGCTTTTTTTATTCCTACTGAAGAGCCCGAGTTTGATGGCTTTACAAATGTAGGAAATGAAAGTTCCTGTTCTACAATATTTGCTATTTCCTCTAAAGTAGAATTATGTTCATTAAAATTATTATCTACGTATGTATATGTAGTTTGTGAATTATTTTTTAGTGTAGCAGTATCTATATTTTGCTTGTTATTTATTTTAGATATTTTTACGTATATGTATTTTGCTTGATTTATACCTGCTTTTTCCAATATTATTTTGCTATATGCTTTATCCATACAAATACTTGAAGCTAACACTTTACAGCCTACATAAGGCTTTTTTATTAGTTCAAGCAATCCTTGAATTGTACCATCTTCTCCGTAAAGTCCGTGCAATACTGGAAATATAACATCACATTCTTGCAAATATTCTATTGGGTTTGCTATTGCAATTTTTTCTTCTATTTTTTCTCCTACTTGTAATATATCTATCTTATCGACTTTTTTCGAGTACTCGTACCATTTTCCATCACTATCTATGTATATTGGATAAATTTCGTATTTTTCTTTATCAAGATTTTTTATAACCGATGTTCCTGATGTAACCGAAACGTCGTGCTCCGTAGACATTCCTCCAAAAATCACACCTAGTTTTAACTTTTGCATCCACAATCAGCCCTTTCTTTTTATTATCTTATTATGTATTTAGTTTATTATGCTATTAAATATTTCTTGAAAGTTCATAGCATTTGATGCCTTAAGAAGAATAGCATCTTCTGGCTTAGATATTTTTTTAATAATTTTTATAGCTTCCTCATTATTTTTACATATATAAATTCTATTATTATCTAAACCTTTTTCTAGTGCTTTACTAACAATGTGTTTTGCCTCTTCGCCAACTACAACTAACATATCAATATTGTTTTTTGCTACTTCTTCTCCAACTTTTTCGTGTAGCTCTTTTGAAAAATTTCCAAGCTCTAACATATCACCTAAAACTGCTATTTTTCTTTTAGCTTTTATTTCTCCTAAGTATTCAAGTGCGGCTTTCATAGAGTCATAATTTGCGTTATAACAATCATTTATAATTGTTACGTTGTTAGCATTTTTTTCAACTTGCATTCTTCTTTTAGTAAGTTCAAAATTTGCAATTCCACTTAGTATGTCTTCTGTTTTTATGCTGAAAATTCTTCCTATTGCTATTGCGCATAAACTATTAAGCACAAAATGATTTCCTCCTACTGAAATATGCACATTGTATGTTTTTCCGTCCAAATCTATTTTATATGTACTTCCATTTTCGCTTAATTCTACATCATATGGCATAATATCGCTTTTGTTTTCCATACCAAAGGTTATTATTTTATGAGCCGTATGTACTTTAGAAATATACCAATTATGCAACATATCATTATCATTGTTTATTACTAAAATACCATCTTTTTGAAGTCCATCCAATATTTCTAATTTTGCTTTTAGAATGTTTTCCCTTGACCCTAAGTTACCAATATGCGCCGTTCCTACATTTGTTATTACTGCAACTGTTGGTTTTGCAATTTTAGATAATGTGCTTATTTCGTTTGGCATATTCATACCCATTTCTACAACCATAGCATTTTCGTCTTTTAGCCTTAATATTGTAAGAGGAAGCCCTATTTGATTATTATAGTTGCCTAGTGTTTTTAAAACATTGAATTTTTTAGACATCACACTTGCAATTATATCCTTTGTGCTTGTTTTTCCAACGCTACCAGTTATTCCTATAACTGGTATGTTATATAAATTTCTTTTATATTCTGCAATTTGTTGTAATGCTTTGGTAGTATCTTTTACTAAAATTACAGATGCATTGTTATGTTGTTTTTCTATTTTTTCTTTTATTAACTCTAATTCAGCTGTTTTATTGGCTGTTTCTTGATTATTTGCTAGCAAACTAGATTCTTGCAAAATGCAAATTTTAGCACCTTTCTCCAGTGCCTCTTCATATAGCAAATTGCCATCACTATGCTCTCCTTTAAAGCCTATATATGTATCGCCCTGCTTTATTTCACGTGTGTCTCTAATAATATTTGATAATGTTTCTTTGCTGTTTCCACATAAGAGTTTTGCATTACAAATTTCAATTATGTCTTTTATGTATATTTGTTTCATATTTATATCTTTCCTTGTATAGTATATTTAGGTTTTTAAAAGGTTTCCTATAAACCTTTATCTTCATTTATATAATTATTATATTTAGCTACGGTTATTATATGCTATATTATGCTTTTTGACAAGGTATTAGTTTTAAAAAACGCTATAACGAATTTTCGCCATTTTGCGACTCATTCGTTATAGCTATTTATGTGTTTATGATATTTTATATCAATGGAATTAAACTTCTTTGATACTGCCTATAATATGTCCGTAAACATATTTCTCTTAGGTGGAAAATATATTGTTATTTTCCTTTGTATCGAAGTACGGGCACGACAACGCGGAAACTGAAGTTGCTGTAGAGGTCTTTGCCATTGTCGTAGCTGAAATAGAACAGTCCGCTATCGGAATCAACGTTGTAATGGCCACCACGTTGGAAGAACGGACCGTTAGAATCAGGGAAGATAGAAGTATCACTGTACCAGCTCGAGCTATTGCTTGATGTTTCATACACTGCATCTCCATAGTGTCCTCCTGATGTTGGTGCTATATATGATGAGTATATGTCCTTATATCTTGATGGTGCACTTACTAGACTTGATCCATTACTATTTCCACTTCCTACATATGCTGCTACGTATTCCGATGCTCCTCCGCTCATGTCATATATTCCCGTTACATCTCCTGTGGTACTTTGAGGTGTATTTGTTCTATATGAGGTTCCACTTTCTCCTCCTGTACAATAACTAGTATTACTGTTTACTGCTACTTCACTATTCTTTCCATATATACTTTGGCTTAAATATGCTACTGCTCCCCATTCTGTATTCTTCATCATATGTGGATCTACCACGCTATCATCCGTACTTAGTCCATAGCTATTTCCGCTATCATTCATTGCTATACATGTATTATGAATTGTGCTCACATTTATATTTCTCCAGCTTGACACTCCTCCTTTTATTTGGATTTGTCCTCCATTATTACTTGTTTCAAACTTTCCTACCCAGAATCCTGCTAATGGCACTCCATCCCAGTTGAATGCTGGGTGTACTACGTAATCTGTCATTCCGTTTCCTGTACTTGCACTTGGATATTCTGTACTATATGCCTTTGTTCCATCTTTTCCTTTATTATCCGTATCTATGAATACTATATCTATATTTCCTGCTCCACTTCCACTTTGATGGTACATACTTGTTATTTTATATGCATACCTTGGTATCCACACTAGCATACTATATGTTGCATTTTCATCTAATATTTCATAACTTCCTAATGTATTAAATGTTGCTCCTCCTAGTACGATATTTGCCCACTTTTTCTCTCCATAATTGTACCATTCTGTATCTGTTGCTATGGTTTTTATCCACCCTACATTATCTACATATTTTACTGGGGTCATTCCTTCTGCTACTTGTGGGCCTACTGCTAATGTTCCATCTATTGGATCCCCTGGCTGTGGTTCTGGCTCTGGTTCTTCTTCGTCTCCTCCTGGATTTGGATTTTCTCCTCCTTCTCCTGGCTATGTTATTTCTGCATCTTCTGCCATTATGTTTGCATATTCTGTTAGCAATGAGTTCATTTTCCCTGTTTCTTGTGCTACTGCATTCTCCGCTGAGTCTTTTGAATTCTTTGCACTTTGTATTAGTCCGTTCTCTCCTATTACTGCATTTATTGATACCGTTGCTAATATTATTAGGATTATTATGGTTATTACCAATACTACTAATGTTATTCCTCTTTCATTTTTTTCTTTATGTGCATTTTTAATCCTCCTCACTTTATTTTTTAAGAATTATTTTATTTTTTCTTATGTACAAAGTTTTATGCATTATTCTTTACTTTATTTTATATTTTCCCCTTATTCGACATTTTAACTATAAATTCATTTTAAAACAATTTGTTTTAAAAGTCAATATAACAAATTGTTTTATCTTATAATCTTGCTATAAATATTTTGGTTTTTTAACATTTTAATTTGGTTAGAATGCCACTGTAAGCATTATTATTTATACCCTATTAGTATCTGTTTGTTTTATTATTTATACTTTATATTTTTTATATACTTTGTAGAAAGGAGTTTTTTATGAAAACTCGTCTTAGGAACTTAAGAGAAGATAACGATCTTACTCAAAAAGATTTGAGTAAAATGCTAAATATATCTCAAGTTGCTTATTCTTACTATGAACTAAATAAAAGAAGTGTTCCACTAGAACTGTTATCTAAAATCGCTGATTTTTACAATACTAGCGTAGATTATTTACTCTTTAGGACAGATATTCCTACACCATATCCTAAAGAGCATAATAAAACTAAGTCTACTTCTCATAAAGAGTCTGCTGTATTTTAAAATATTTTGTTAGACTCTTTATTTTTTAATGCGTCAAGGTTCCATTTGGAGTATTTGTAATTATCAATATATCCTCTTCTTTGCCTGTTTCTGCATTTACATATACTATAAAGTCCAATCCCTCTACATTTCCTTCAAATTCCCAGCAAAGTACTTCTGTTTTCCATTCTGTAGGTATCATTGCTAATTCTTCACTTTCTATATTTAGGTCCTTATTTAAACTTTCCTTTGCATCTTCTACTGTTACCTTTGGCTCTTTTAAATCTCTTTCTTTATGCGAATTTAGGTATCCTGTTGTTTCTATTCCCAATATTTCCCCATCATCTAATGCTACTTTTACTTTTATTAAAT
>CALXZF010000108.1 GCA_944393165.1 uncultured Clostridia bacterium | reverse complement strand
AGAAAGACATTGACATTTCCTTTTTTTTAAATGAACTTTACAAGATTAAGTTTGAACTTGAAAATGTAATTATTAATTTAGAAGAAATTATGAAAGAAAGTGAAAAATAATGTACGGAGCATTTAATCCAAATTTTAATCAACAATATCAGCAAGATTTAATGAATATGAGAGAAAGAATAGATAGGCAATTACAACAAGTACAAAATCAGCCACAATTTCAACAACCAGCACCTATTACACAAAATTTTCAACTAGCACCAAATCAAAGTCAAAATGGAATAAAATACGCAAATTCTATTGATGATGTAAAAAAAGAACTTGTTTTTGCTGATACTTTATTTGTAGATAAAGAATATACTCAATTATGGCTTAAAAATGCTTTAGGAGAGATAAAAACATACAAACTTGAACAAGTTATTGAGATAGATGAAAAAGACCGTAAAATAGCTGAATTGACGGCAAAAATAAATATGTTGGAAAGTGAGATGAAAAACAATGAATCCACAACAAATAGTGATGCAAATGTTAATGCAACAAGTACAAAGTCAAAATCCTCAAGCATTTCAAATGGTAAATCAAGCAATAAATAGTGGAGTTAATCCTATGCAATTTATGAAACAAGTCATGGGTAATGTTTCGCCACAACAAATGCAAGACATAATGGTTCAAGCTAAACAGTTTGGCGTACCTGATGAAGTATTGCAACAAATACAAAACATTAAATAGTTATCAACTAGAAATAGTTTGATATAAATATTTTTTAAAAAGGAGGTGAAATAAATGGAAGCATTAAGTGGAACTGACGCTCTTGCTGTAATGAATAGTCGAAACAATGGTTACGGATATGATTATGGCATGTGTGGAATGAATGGATGGTTTTGGATTATTCTATTATTATTCTTTAGAAATGGAAACTATGGTGGATATAATGAAGGCCCACTAGTTAGTGATGAATTTATTAAAAGAGATATATTCAATACTAATCAAAACGTATCAACAACTGCATGTCAAACTCAAAGAGATGTTTTAGAGAACAGATATGATAGTCAATTATGCTGTTGCAACACGCAGAAAGAAATCCTTGAAAACCGTTACAATACTTCTTTAGGACTTGCTAACGTTCAAAAAGATATTCTTTTAGGAAACCAAAACATTATGTCTCAAATGGCTCAATGTTGTTGTGACTTGCGTACTGCCATTCATGCTGAAGGCGAAGCTACTCGTGGTCTAATTCAAGAAAACACTATCCAAGATTTACGTGATAGAATCAATGAAAGAGATAGAGAATTACAATCAGCTCAATTACAAATTTCACAAGTTGCTCAAACAAATAGTATTGTTAGCCAATTAAAACCATATCCAATACCTTCATACATTGTAAGTTCGCCTTATACAAGTTATGGTTGCTATGGATGCAATGGATGTGCAAATATTTAATCGAGAAGAGTGTAGACTCAAAGATTAATTTTAGAGTATAGAATTAATCTATGCTCTTTTTTATAGGAGGAAATATGACATTAGAAGAATATTATAAAATTGCTATTACTAAAGAAGTTAAAACAGTTACTGATTTGTTAGTAATAGAAGTTTATAAATTAATTAATAAGAAAGGGAATGATAAATAATGACAATATTAAGTAATGTTAGTTCACAAAATATTGCTCCTGCCGGTGTTATTAATGCAGGTAGTGTAGTCGTTCAAAAAGGATGTGCTACTCAAGCAAGCGGTAATGGTATTGCTATCACAAAACCTGGCATTTATGATGTAACTGCAACAGTAGTAGGACTTGTTACTGGTGGTGGAATAATGGAATTTTCTGTAATGGAAAATGGAACTGCTATTGGCTATCTAGTAGGTCAAGCATATACAAATACTGAAGAACCAGCAACAGTTACTTTAACAGGACATATTGTAGTAAATCCTAATTGTTGTGCTGTTACAAATAATTTACCAACAACTATTTCTTTACAAAACACAAGTGCAACAACAACTGCTGTAATTTCAAATGTAATGTTAGATGTAACAAAAGTTGATTGCTAATGAATAAACAATTGGATATTTTAGATATTATAACTATATTATCTTTTTGTATAGCAATAAAAAATTTAGAAGAAAACGAAAAGCAAAACAATTTATTAAAAAGAAAATTAGATAATCAAGACAATGTATACCTAAAAAAAATCATACAACAAAACGAGATAATTATCGCTCAAAATGAAGAATTATTAAAAAGGAGGTAATTTATGGATAGTTACGAAAAAATGGAAAATGAAATGCAAACATTTAAAAAATATCTAAAAATGACTAATGATTTATTATGTGATAGTTATAAATGGTTAAAATTAAGTGAATATGCAGAAGATGCTGATTCCAAAGAAAAATATAAAAACATAAGTAATACTTTATACGAAATGTTTATGACAGAACATCAAGCTATTGGTGAAATGTTTAAAGGAGAATAATCTCCTTATATGGGGGTATAGCCAAGAAGTAAGGCATAGCAGTGCAAATGCTAGATCGGGATTGCAAAATTCTCTGCCCCCTCCAAATTGACTTATATTTTTGTAA
>CALXZF010000107.1 GCA_944393165.1 uncultured Clostridia bacterium | reverse complement strand
ACTCATTTAATTTTGGTTACAATTCATGGTCGCTTTTGAGGCAAAGCACTGTATATTTTTAATGTCTGTTTGAGTGCTAAAGGTGGGGGGCCGACAAGTCTACAAACTGTTATGCGAAAAGAATTTGAGCATTTACAGTTTGTACGATGTTGGGGGCCGAAAACCCTAAATTTAAAGATACATTGTTAACAAAAAATATAATAGTGAGCAGTACAACATCTTATTTCAAAATAAACGAAGTCTAATTCTAGACTTCGTTTATTTGCTCCTAGATAGTTCTTGGATATTTAATTGCTGCTTGTGCTGCTGCCAAGCGTGCTATTGGAACTCTAAATGGTGAACAAGACACATATGTTAACCCTATTCTATGACAATACTCTACTGTTGGTGGGTTACCTCCATGTTCTCCACAAATTCCAAGTTCAATGTCTGGTCTTGTTTGTTTTCCTAATTTTACAGCATGCTCTACTAGCTTTCCTACTCCTTCTTCATCTATTCTTGCAAATGGATCAAAGTCATAAATGTTTTTAGAATAATATTCTCCCAAGAATTTTCCTGCATCATCACGACTAAATCCAAATGTCATTTGAGTTAAGTCATTTGTACCAAATGAGAAAAATTCTGCTTCTTGTGCAATCTTGTCCGCAATAAGTGTAGCCCTAGGTATTTCTATCATTGTTCCAACCATATATTTAATATCCACGCCAGCTTCTTCAAGCATTTTATCTGCAGTTTCTGTAATAATATTTTTTACATATACAAGCTCTTTATAATCTCCAACAAGAGGTATCATTATTTCTGGTTTTACTTGAATTCCTTCATTCTTTACATTTATTGCTGCTCCTATTATTGCTTTTGTTTGCATTACACCAATTTCTGGATAAGTTACATCTAGCCTACAGCCTCTATGCCCCATCATTGGGTTAAATTCATGCAAGCTTACCACAACATCTTTTAGTTCTTTAAATGTCATATTCATGTCTTTAGCAAGCTCTGCTATTTCTTCATCTGTGTGTGGTAAAAATTCATGTAATGGTGGATCCAATAATCTTATTGTTACTGGCAATCCCTTCATCTCTCTAAATAAGCCTTCAAAATCTCCTCTTTGCATTGGAAGTATTTTGTCTAAAGCTTTTTCTCTTTGCTCTTTTGTTTTAGATACTATCATTTCTCTTATTGCTGCAATTCTTTCTGGAGCAAAGAACATATGCTCTGTTCTACATAAACCTATTCCTTGTGCTCCAAATTCATATGCTTGTTTTGCGTCATTTGGAGTATCTGCATTAGTTCTTACTTCCATTTGTCTGTATCTATCTGCCCATTCCATGAATTTAGCAAAATTGCCTGTAACTTGAGCCGTAACTGTATCTATTTTTTCTCCATATACATTTCCTGTACTTCCGTCTAATGAAATCCAATCTCCTTCATGGTAAGTGTTTCCATTTACGGTAAATGTTTTATCTCCTTCATTTACAGAAATAGCTGAACATCCAGATACACAGCAAGTTCCCATGCCACGAGCCACAACTGCTGCATGTGATGTCATACCACCTCTTACAGTAAGTATTCCATGGCATACATGCATTCCGTCTATATCTTCTGGAGATGTTTCAAGTCTTACTAATATTAAATCTTTTTCTCCATTTTTATGTTTTTCTAACGCTTCTTCTGCGGTAAATACAACCTTACCTGTAGCTGCTCCTGGTGATGCTGCTAGTCCTTGTGCAATTGGCTTGGCAGCTTTTAATTTTTTCTGGTCAAAATTTGGATGTAATAATTGGTCTAATTGATTTGGCTCAACTCTTAAAACTGCTTCTTTTTCTGTTATTAATCCTTCATTTACCATATCTACAGCTATTTGAAGTGCTGCTGTTGCGGTTCTCTTTCCATTTCTAGTTTGAAGAATATATAATTTTCCATTTTCAATTGTAAATTCCATATCTTGCATATCTTTGTAATGTTTCTCTAATTTTGTTGCATACATTACAAAATCTTGATATGCTTCCATATCGGTGTCTTGCAGAGTTTCTATTGGTTGTGGTGTACGAATACCTGCAACAACATCTTCTCCTTGTGCGTTCATTAAATATTCTCCAAAAATTTTATTTTCCCCAGTTGCCGGGTTACGCGAAAATGCAACACCTGTTCCACAGTCTTCTCCCATATTGCCGAATACCATTTCTTGAACATTTACTGCAGTTCCCCAACTGCTTGGAATATCATTTAATCTTCTATATGTTATAGCTCTTGGATTATTCCATGAACGAAATACTGCAGTTACTGCATTTATTAGTTGCTCTTCTGGATTGGTTGGAAATTCTTTTCCATGCTCTTTTTTATATATTTTCTTAAATATTTCTACTAATTTTTTCAAATCATTGCTATCTAGTTCTGTATCTAGTTTTACACCTTTTTCTTGTTTCATCTCATCTATTGCGTTTTCAAATAAATTTTTTGGTATTTCCATTACAACATCACTATACATTTGAATAAATCTTCTGTAGCTATCATATGCAAATCTTTCGTTCTTTTTTGCCATTTCTTTAACCACTTCATTATTTAGTCCAAGATTTAAAATTGTATCCATCATTCCAGGCATAGATGCTCTAGCTCCTGAACGAACTGATAATAAAAGTGGGTTTTCAGGATTACCAAATTTCTTTCCAGTTATTTTCTCTAATTCTCTTAAACTATTAAAAATTTGCGCCTTAATAGTTGCAGATATTTTTTCTTCGTTGTTATAATATTCTATGCATGCTTCAGTAGTAATTGTGAAACCTTGTGGAATTGGAAGTCCTAAATTAGTCATCTCGGCTAAGTTAGCGCCCTTTCCTCCAAGTAATTCACGCATTTCTGCATTACCTTCTTTAAATAAATACACATACTTTTTATCCATATTAACCTCGTTCCTTTCCATAGCTTGAATCTAGTTTTCCATAATTTAAAAGTTTATCTAAATTCTTACTATAATATCTTTTGCTAATCTAATGTTTTTTATACAGCTTTTGTATTTTTTCTTTAAATATTATATAGATAAGTTTTGAAAAAGTAAATATATATAAAATAAAAAAATAAAAAGATAGGCACAATTGTTTGAACCTATCTTATAAGGATTAATTCACTATGAATTTAATAACTGTTCCACAGTCAAATTCTTCACCAAATTCTGTAAAATAGTTGATTTGCTCTGGCATTATTTTTGTTTCATATTTTTCAAAATATTGCTCTACTTTTTGGATAATATCATGCTTGATTATTGAAGACATTTTATATTTGTCAACATCAAGTTTTAGATTTTCTCCTCTAGTAAAATTCTCTTCTATACTGCTGTTGTCTATGCTATCATATACTGTTCCGTCGGGACATATATATTGATATTCACAGCTAGTTAGAAATTCAATATAGCAATCATCTTTATAGATTTTGATTACTACATAAAACATAAAACCTTTGGGCACAATCAGCTTTCTTATTCTTCGCCGAATATTTCGACAAATTTTTGTAGACTGAGCACCTACAATGTCATCATAATGCCGACGACTCTTTTTTAATGATAAATTGGTTAAAATTTCGCTTAGTTGTTTCATAATGTATCCTCCCTTAATCTTAAACAAAAAAGAACTAATCCCATAAATTTATTTTACCATTTTTATGAGGATTAGTCAATTTTATGTAATCTATCTTATAAAATCATTCCATATAGAAACTAAAAGAATAATTTGCAATATTAATATTACTGGAAAGCCAACAGAAAATCTTAATTTCTTTGTTTTATGTCTAAAAGTATACATTCCTGCAATAGAGCCAATACTTCCTCCTATTAATGCTAAAATAAATAGAGTCTGCTCTGGAATTCTCCACCTTCCATATTTGGCTTTTCTTTTATCTATATACATTGTTAAAAATGCTATTAAATTTATTACAATAAGGTATATTATAAAATATTTCACTTAAGTGGCTCCCTTTCTTCTTTGTATATTCCAAATTTTAATAAAATATTATAAATTTTAGTTCCATAAGGAATCATTAATATATCGTCCTTTGTAAGTGCTTTTGTTAATAGTATAAATATACAATATGAAATTGCTCCAAGTATAATTGCAATAATTGTGCTTACTGTGTTTCCTAATACCATACTTAACAATTTATGTGCTATAAATACTATTACTCCCATTCCTACTGCTGATATTACTGGTTTTATTATATGTTTCTTGAATTTTATATGCATATTTACACATCTATTCATTACCTTATATGTTATAAAGAATACTATTAATGCATAAACAAATGAGCTAATTGTAGCACCATATATACCAATATTTGGGTTACTTATTAATATCATATTTAGTATGAATTTTATAACTGCTCCAAGTCCTGCAGCTATTGCTGGTATTTTTGATTGATTTACACCATAAAGTCCTCCTGTAAGCGTTTGTGAAAGAGCTGTTAAAATCATTGTAACAGATGCAATCATAAATACTCCCGCTCCATTTGATGCAGTAGGATATAACATTCTTAGAATTGGTTCAGCAAGCGCAATAAATCCAAGTGAACATGGCAAAATAATTATTAAAGATGCAAAGAATGAAAATGATAATCTTCTAGAGGCTGACTTTTTATCTTTTACTGCCAAAGATTCTGATACAGCCGGTACTAGTGCTGTTGAGAAAGCAAGGTTTATCGCAAGTGGGAAACTTACTAGGGTGTCTACCTTAGATAATATTCCTGTACTTTCCATTGCTAAAGCTTCTAATGCTTCTTTTGTCATATTTGGAGCTTCATATGCTATTTGTATACAGTTACTTACTGTTGCTGTATCTATAACTCCACTAATTACTGAAATAAGCGAACTTACTGTGATTGGAATTGATATTCCTAATATTGTTTTTAATAACTCTTTGTTTGATTTCTTTCTTTCTGGTGAATCAATAGATTCTCTTGTTTCTAGTTTATTATGTTTATAATACATTAATAAATATACAAATGTTATTACTATTGCACATGTTGTAGAAAGGTTACCTGCTGCTGCCATTATATATGTATCTTTTCCAACACATGCATATACAAATGTTATTGATAATACACAATTTAAAAATTGTTCTAATGTTTGAGACACACTTGTTGGCTTCATATTTTGTTGGCCAGAGAAATATCCTCTATAAACTGCTGACATTGCAACAAAAACTATTGCAGGAGATAATACTTTCATTACATATGCTACATCTGGTACATTTAATATGTTTGTAGCGATGAAATCTGCTCCAAAGAATAACCCTAATGATAATACTAGTCCAACGGTTGTAAAGAATTTGAAAGCAATTTTAAATATTCTTTGTGCACCTTTTGTATCTCCTATTGCAATTCTTTCAGACACAAGTTTAGATATTACGCTAGGTATTCCTATTGATGAAAGTGTAAGTAACAATGCATATATTTGATATCCTGCTGAATAATAGCCAAGTCCCGTATCTCCAAATCCTGGTATGTTTGTTATGACTAATTTATATACTAAACCTAAAACTTTTATTAAAAGTTGCGAAAATATTAAAATCACAACATTTTTCATAAAAGAATTAGCTGTTTTCTTTAATCTTTTTCCTCTCAATTTTTTCTCCTAATAATTCTCAAATATAATTTTATTCTGCTTTTAAGTATCTCATATGTAAAAATATTGTTATCTTTATTATTCTATCTGTTGTTCTATTATATGTTAAACTTAGGCATCATGCCTATTTTATTTGGTGTATGTTCTGGAAGTTGATAAATATCATGTCCCGGGAATTCATTTCC
Source organism: uncultured Clostridia bacterium (assembly GCA_944393165.1). The sequence goes on along the minus strand of CALXZF010000107.1, from coordinate 1,700 downwards.
TTCAACAAAAATTGGTCCGTCTGGTGTAAAGCACACATCCCAACCAATGTATCTCATTTGAGGCACCACTTTTGCAGCCTCTTTACACATATTTATTGCTTTATCCCAATCTGGGAATTTGAAGCCTTTTATTTTTGCTCCTGTTTGCGGATGAGTCTCATATAAATTTTTCTTTTTGTCTATAGCTCTATCCATTACTTCTCCTGTAACTTCATTTACTGGAGCAACCATTCCACCATTATTAAAGTTATCTACAAATTTGCCATTTCCTATTCTAAAATACGCACATATAACATGTGGTACACCGTCTTTTAATATTGTAACAACTCTTACAGTATTTATGGCATCAGGGTATATATTGCTAACTGCTGGATGTTGTTTTATAACTTCTTCTAGTTCAAAGTTATTATTCCCCTCTGCTAATTTATTATATACTTCATCTAATGATTTATAATCATTAACATTAATTTTTTCTATTCCATGACCACATCCACCGTCAATTGGCTTTGCCATGAACTCATTATGTCTTTCCATAAAAGCAATCACACTATCTTTTGGTGTTCCTTTTACTTTAATCCAATCTCTTTTTATATAATCTCTAAATAATGTATTGAACTCATCTTTATTTTCAAAAATATGAAAATATGATTTATCATTATATTTTGATACTATTTCATTATTTCTTCCACGAGTTATATATGTATCTCTTTGTTTCGCATCCAAATTATACATTTCAAATAAATCATAATCCATATATCCGTGCACCATATTTTCTTGCACATTTTTGCATGTCATATAAAAGGAATAATTTTGATTTTCCTGTTTTTTTGTGTATAGAATCTATTTTGTCAAACATAGCTTTTTTATCCATTGTTTTTAGTCTTTTTAAAATATATTTAATATTTCCCAAAGCTTTCTCCTCCTCCTTGGACAAAAGGGACACTCCTTTTTGTCCAAATTCTTGGACTTTTGGGACACTCCTTAAAATCCAAGAATTTTATTCTATTCATATATTAGCATAACTGCTTAAAACTCAACCTTTTCTTGAATCCATGATTCAAGTTCATCTATTTTTACTCTAACTTGCTCCATTGTATCTCTATCTCTAATAGTTACTGCCTCATCTTCTAATGTATCAAAATCTATTGTTACACAATAAGGTGTTCCTATTTCGTCTTCTCTTCTATATCTTTTTCCTATACTTCCAGCCTCATCATAATCACACATGAATTTTTTAGATAATTTGCTATACACTTCTTCTGCTTTTTCGCTTAATTTCTTTGAAAGTGGAAGTACTGCTACTTTATATGGCGCTAATGCTGGATGTAAATGTAAAACTGTTCTTGTATCTCCTTCTGCTATTTCTTCTTCATCATAGCTATTGCATAGAAATGCTAATGCAACTCTATCACATCCAAGAGAAGGTTCAATACAGTATGGCACATATCTTTCGTTAGTTTCTTGATCTAAATATGTCATATCCTCTTTTGAACATTCCATATGTTGTTTTAAATCATAATCGGTTCTGTCTGCTAATCCCCATAATTCTCCCCAACCAAATGGGAATGCATATTCTATGTCTGTTGTTGCAGCACTATAAAATACCAACTCTTCTTTTGAATGTTCTCTTAATCTAATATTTTCTTTTTTCATTCCTAAACTTAAAAGCCAGTTTTCACAAAAATCTTTCCAATAATTAT
>CALXZF010000106.1 GCA_944393165.1 uncultured Clostridia bacterium | reverse complement strand
TCTTATTGCATCTTCTCTAGAAGTAAATGGTTCGTGTGCAACTAAAGTTAATCCATATGAACTGTATCTAAGTGTATATCCTGCAATTCCAGTTGTTTTTTGGTATGCTTTTGATAATCCCCCGTCTATGATAAATAATTTACCATTTGCTTTTATAGGGCTTTCACCAGCTTTAAACTTAACTGGAATATGTCCACATATAACATGACCTTTCTTAGGGTCAATTCCAAAGTCTAATAATACTTTTTCAGATATTTTTTCATCATTCTGGAAATTATAGAATGGGTTTTTAATCTCTTCCCATGTTTCCTTTTCTGCTAAATAATATCTTTCAAAAGTTTTCATTTTATCTTTGCAAAATATTGGAGAATCTTTACCACACCATAAATACCACAAGAAGTCTCTTCCGTCTTCTCTTTCCTTTGAGCCTTCTGGTTCGAAATATCCTTCTCTTGCAACTTTTTCAACATAATCCAAATACGCTTTTCCCTTTAGTTCTCTTCCTTTTACATTTACTGTAACAAATTCTCCAAAAATACTCATTGGAACACATCCATGTATTAAAAGGTTATCATTATATACTTTATACATATTACCTTTAGCATACAAAAATTGTATATGTCTTTGAAGCTTTTCGCTATTTTTAAATGATTTTGTAAGTTTTTTTACTACTTCCGCTTCCTTCTCACTAAGCTTATATGGATCATTAGGATCAATTGTTGGGAAATAATTTTCTAGTAATTGATATTCTTTATTTCCTATTGTAATAGTTCCTTTATGATAATCAATCTTATCTAACAATAGCCTATCTTCCATATGGAATTCAGGATGTCTTTTGATTATCTGTCCTTCTAACTTCATTTGAATAATGGCTGCTGCTTGCTGTGTCTTTCCCATAACTATTTGGTCAAATTTACTATCTTTGCTATCATCAACATTCTTTGGCTTAAATGAATTAATTGTTTCATTCTCATACTCTTTCATTGCAAATTCTGTAATAGCTCTAATATTAATTCCATATCCTTCTTCTAAAATGTCTAAATTATTATATCTAGCACATATTCTTATAACATTAAATATGCATGCTTCACTACCTGCAGCTGCTCCCATCCAAATAATATCATGATTTCCCCATTGTATATCTATAGAATGGTATTTCATAAGCTCATCTATAATTATGTGTGGACCAGGTCCTCTATCATATATGTCTCCAATTATATGTAAATGGTCGACTGCTAATTGTTGTATTAAATTAGAAAAAGCTATAATAAAAGCATCTGCTCTTCCAAGAGATATAATATTATCTAGAATTTTATCATAGTAAATTTGTTTATCATAACTATTCTGGTTTGCATGTAAAAGTTCATCTATTATGTACTGATACTCTTTTGGTATTGCTTTTCTTACTTTAGACCTACTGTACTTTGAACCAACAACTGTACATAATTTTATTAATCTGTATAAAGTAATTCTATAATATTCTTCAATATTTTTTGTTTCTTTTTTTATAAGCTTGAGCTTTTCTTCTGGGTAATATATTAATGTTGCAAGCTTTCTTCTTTCCTCTCCAGTCATGCTGTTTTTAAATATTTCATCAATTTTGGTTTTGATTGCTCCAGATGCATTTTTTAAAATATGTAAAAACGATTCGTACTCACCATGTAAATCACTAAGAAAATGTTCTGTTCCCTTTGGCAAATTCAAAATTGCTTCTAAATTAATTATTTCTGTACAAACACTTTGTATGGTAGGAAACTTTTCAGACAAAATGTTCAAATACTTTAACTCTTCATTACTATAGCTATCCATAATTTTTATATCAATCCTTTCTTCGTGAACAAAAGGAAGTAGTCCCTTTTGTTCACAGGCTATTTTCTAATTCTTTAATTTGATCCCTAAGCTCAGCTGCTTTTTCAAATTCCATATTAGCTGCATGCTTAAGCATTTCATCTGTAAGTTTATTAATAACATCTTCTATGCTTTCATCTTTACTGATATTATATTTGCTTTCCGCTTCTTCTATGATACTTGCTTTAATTGCATCTCTAACTGATTTTTGAATAGTCTTTGGAGTAATACCATGTTTCTCATTATATTCTTGCTGAATTTTTCTTCTTCTGTTAGTTTCAGAAATCGCTTTTTCCATTGATTCTGTTAATTCATCTGCATACATTATTACTTTTCCGTCGGTGTTTCTTGCTGCACGACCTATTGTTTGTATTAAAGATCGCTCTGAACGAAGGAAGCCTTCTTTGTCAGCATCAAGTATTGCAACTAACGAAACTTCTGGTATGTCAAGTCCTTCTCTCAAAAGATTTATACCTACTAGCACATCAAACTCACCTAGTCTTAAAGAACGAATTATTTCCATTCTTTCCAATGCTTTAATATCCGAATGCATGTATCTAACTTTTATATCAATTCCAGCTAAATATGCTGTTAAATCCTCTGCCATTTTTTTAGTTAATGTAGTAACTAACACTCTTTCATTTTTTTCTGTTCTTTCCCTTATTTGCTCGATTAAATCATCTATTTGGTTTTCCACTGGTTTAACTTCAATTTTAGGATCTAATAATCCAGTAGGCCTGATAATCTGTTCAACCACATTACCCTTAGAATGCTCTTTTTCATATTCTGCAGGAGTAGCACTTACAAACACTACTTGGTTAATTCTCTCTTCAAATTCATTAAATTTAAGTGGTCTGTTATCAAATGCAGAAGGAAGTCTAAATCCATATTTCACAAGTGATTCTTTTCTTGCTCTATCTCCGTTATACATAGCTCTTACCTGAGGAATAGTTGCATGTGATTCATCTATTAAAAGTAAAAAATCTTTTGGAAAATAATCAAAAAGTGTAAAAGGTGCGCTTCCTGGTTCTCTTCCACTAATATGTCTTGAATAATTTTCTATTCCTTGACAAAAGCCTGTTTCTCTCATCATCTCTATATCAAAATTAGTTCTTTCTTCTATTCTTTGTGCCTCTATTAATTTTCCATTATCCTTAAAATACTTGATTCTCTCTTGTAGTTCTTCTTCTATAGTACCAATTGCTCTTTCCATTTTATCTGCTGTTGTTACATAATGAGAATTTGGGAAAATCATAACATGATTTCTTGTGGCAATTACTTTTCCTGTTAAAGGATTGATTTCAGAAATCTTTTCAATTTCATCTCCCCAAAATTCAACTCTAATGGCACTTTCACTCTCATCTGAAGGATATATTTCTAATATGTCCCCTTTAGCTCTAAAAGTTCCTCTTTTAAAATCCAATTCATTTCTGCTATACTGCATAGTAACTAATCGCTTCATAATGTCATTTCTCTCTTTTTGCATGCCTGGTCTCAATGATACAATCATATGTTCGTAATCAATAGGGTCACCTAATCCATATATACATGAAACTGAGGCCACTATAATAACATCTCTAGTTTCGAATAATGCTGCTGTAGCAGAATGACGAAGCTTATCTATTTCATCATTAATTGAAGCATCTTTTTCTATATATGTATCTGATGATGCAATATATGCTTCTGGTTGATAATAATCATAATATGAAACAAAATACTCTACATTATTCTCTGGGAAGAACTCTTTGAACTCTGAATAGAGTTGTCCAGCTAGTGTTTTATTATGTGCAAGCACCAATGTTGGCTTTTGAACTTGCTGAATTATATTAGCCATAGTAAAAGTTTTTCCAGAACCTGTTACTCCAAGTAAAGTTTGGTATTTTTTACCCTCTTTTATTCCATTGGATAAATATTCTATTGCCTTGGGTTGATCCCCTGTTGGCTTATAATCTGATACTAAATTGAACATATATTCTCCTCATTATTGTTTTAATAATTCTAACATGATATTTATACCATATTTTAGGCAAAAATACAAGAAAAAACAGAGATATGTATATTCCCCCTGCCTTTTCTTGTATATTTCCTCTAGATTACAATCTTTATATACAAACTACCCTTCTCATACTTTGCATCTATAGAGCCTCCATTAAGCTCAACTAATTGCTTTGCAATTGATAATCCTATTCCTCCTGAATTCTTTGCATTCTAAACTGTATAATATCTATCAAATATTTTTCCTACAGTTGTTACATCTAGTGACTCTGCTTTGTTGCTAAAAATAATTTCTCCATTTTTATTAAGACATACCCTAAACTCGCCATTACCATATTTAATCATGTTTGACAATATATTTTCAAACACTCTTATAACACAGTTTTTATCAACTTTCCTATATATTTTCTTTTCAGCTATTCTAATTTCAGGTAATATGTTTTTTTCTTTAAATATGTAATAATAACTTGCCAAAGCTTCTTCTAATATTTCGTTTAAACACTGTAATTTTCTATCTATATTTTCATTAATGTCCATTGTTTTAGATAATTTAAATAGTTGCTCAGTAAGATTTACCAAATCATTTGTTTTATTTTCTATAATACTTATATATTCTCCTTGCTTTTCCGTATCATCATTTTCTTTTAGCATTTCCACATATCCGCTTATTGCAGTAAGAGGAGTTCTTAAATCATGTGAAATATTTGTTATATTTTTCTTTAATTCTTGATTTCCATTTTCATATTGCAATCTTTGTTTTCTTAGGCTTCTTAATTCTTTATTTAATGTAATTGCCAGATTCTTTACATCTTTATCGTTTGAAGTTGTTGAAATCAAATTATTAGTATCTGTTTTTAATATATATTCTAAATCTTTTTCTATTTCTTTAAGAGATTTTTTCATAAGATATATTTTAATTAGTAGTACGCTTATTAAAATCAATAGAAAAATTAATATATAAAGCCAAATATTCACATTTACCTCCTATTTTAGTTCTTTTTTAGAAAATAAACACATTCCAAGAGCATTTATTACAATTATTAAAGTTACAGAATATTTTGGCATCTGGTATAAATATTCTGCATCATTAATTCCAATCTCCATTGCTTGACCTTCTGGAATAAACAAATAAATTGCTCTAGCAGTTTTTACTTTTGCTTCTCCAGGATAATTCGGGTCAGGCTCCTTATTTACAATGTATCTTGTTCCGTCTTCTGTATATGATGTATGGGTTATATATTCGTCTCTACTAGCTGTTAATCCAAATGAACTTTGAGCTATAAACATTGCAATAAATAGCACTATGCTTATTGTTGTCGAAACAGTTATTTCTTTACATATCATCGCTATAAAATGATAAATTGAACAAAAAGCTATTATAATTAGCACTGTATTTAATATACTCATCCAAAATTGAGCCATTGGCATTTGCAATGTTCCAAATAAAGGAATTCCAATTAATAGCACAATTGCAATGTATACAAACTCACATAATAATGTGGCAGTAATGCAAATAATTAATTTAGATATGTATATTGATATTCTACTATGACCAACTATTATTTTGTTTCTAATAATTCCTTCAGAGTATTCTTTTCCAACAAAGATACTTACAAATATTGCAATTAATAATCCTGCATACATTATGTATCTATTTACTAAGCTATCTATAGTAACTTCGTTAGTTCCAAAATAGTTATTTGCTAATGTGAAAAGTGCTGCACCAATGGTTAAAAATAAAAATAGCCAAAAAATAGAATCTTTTTTTAATCTAAAAAATCCTGCTCTTAATAATTTAAGCATTGTCTGCACCTCCTATCAAATTCAAGTAATAGTTTTCCAAAGACTCGCCTTTTTCTTCAAAACTATTTACTGTACAATTTCTTTCGGCAAGTGCAACCACAAGTTTCGAAACATTAATATCTTCATATATATCAACTATTTCATTTGAAATAACTTTATATGGAATATTATTTTCTTCCAAATATTTAACACATTCTTTTAAATCACTAACATTTATCTCAATTCTTCTTTTTAGATTCTTTTCTAACTCTTCTTTACTTATTTCTTTAGCTATCTTTCCATTATTCATAAATCCATAACATGTTGCAATTTTAGATAATTCATCTAAATAATGGCTTGAAATCAAAAATGAAATTCCTTTTTCCATGTTTAATTTTAAAATTAGCTCTCGCAAATCTATTATTCCTTCTGGATCCAAGCCGTTTATTGGCTCGTCTAATATAAGAAAATCTGGATTACCAACTAAAGCAATGGCTAGTCCCATCCTTTGTTTCATTCCAAGCGAAAAATGTTTTACTGTCTTTTTCCCAGTGTTTTCGAGTTTTACTAATTTTAAAATCTCATGTAAATTATCAAAACTAGGAAGCCCTACAATTTTATATTGTTTTTTCAAGTTGTCTTCTGCTGTCATATCAAGGCAAAGTGAAGGTGTTTCAATAATTGCGCCTATCCTTCTTCTTGATTCTATTATTTTTCTATTGCTATTTGAAATTCCATAAATAGCATATGTTCCTGATGTTGGCTTTTGCAAACCACAAATCACTCTAATTAGAGTTGTTTTACCTGCACCATTTCTTCCAATAAGCCCATATATAGCACCTTTAGGCAAATGAAGATTTAAGCCTTTTAAGACTTTAGAATGACCATACTTTTTTTCAAGATTTTTAGTTTCTAAAATATACTCCATAATCTACTCCTTTCAATATAGAGATTACCATAAGAAAGTTAATAGATTGGTTAAGAAAATAGTAAAGATTTAGTTAAGATTTTATTCATGCATTTTAAAACCTATTCCCCATACAGATTCTATATATTCTTCATCTGTAACTCTTTTGATTTTCTTTCTTATATTGCTTATATGAACCTTTAAAGAATTTTCGTCACAATCCTGTGTGTCTCCGACTTATTAAATCAAGTATTTTTGTTTTAGTTATGACCTGTTTTGGATTTAAAATTAATTGTTTAAGTATTGCAAACTCAGTTTTAGTTAAATGTATTTCTTCATTTTTTATACGCATACTATGTTTATCTTCTTCTAATATTATGTCTTTATATCTTAATTCTGTATTGTTGCTCTTTCCTTCATTTAATCTTAATTGAACCTGTATTCTTGCCAAAAGTTCATCTTTAGCAAATGGTTTTGTTATATAGTCATTTGCACCATTAAGCAATACATTAACTTTATCTTCTACAGAAATTTTGGCACTTATTACTATGATTGGAACATTTTTTACTTTTTTTATAAGTTCTTCTCCATTTAATCCTGGAAGCATTAAGTCTAACAAAACCAAGTCCACATTCTCTTTTTCCAGAATCATAAGTGCTTCTGTTCCTGAGTATGCATCTAATACTTCATAATGTGCGTTTATTAATATTTCTTTTATAAGATTATGGATTGTAGCATCATCTTCTACAATAAGTATTTTTTTCATACAACTCTCCTTTGGTTTTATATATACCACAGTTTTATTAAAATCACAATAATTTGCAATACAGAACAAAAGTGAAAATTAGAAATTTTCACCCTGAGCACTGTTTCAAAATTAGTGCTCATTTTTATAAAGATGTTGTTTTTAAGTTTCCACCTATTTCTAGGCAACCCTTTTCTTTAATGGTCGTTGT
>CALXZF010000105.1 GCA_944393165.1 uncultured Clostridia bacterium | reverse complement strand
AATTCAGTATATACTCAATTAGAATTAATGGGATATACAATGGATTCAAACGGAAGATATACTAAAACAGGAACACAATTAGTAGACGGATACTTATATAATGAGCAAGGACTAGAAACAACAACTTATTCAGAAGGTGTTATTTCTAGCAGAGTAAGGGATTATATTAGACAAAACAAAAAATTCCCAGATGATAATGCAATGAAAAGTATTTACTCTGCAATAGCAGGAAACAACTCTGAAACATGGAGAAAATTACAATTCATAGAAGATACAAACATACAAGCATATACAGGCTCACCATTTACACAAAATATAGATTATTATCCAGCATCAACTAATTTTGATATAAATGATAATGGAGTAAATTATTCATCAGGAGGAGCAGCACAAAGCGGAAATTATGATACTTCAACAAGTGGTGGAGCAATAGCAATATATCCAGGACAATACTATGTAAATCTAGGATTATGGAGAAGACAAGAGTTCGATACTTCAGCTAGAAAAGATGTATACAAAGCAGCATTAAAAATCAATGACAAAACAGTAGTATATACATATGACAAGAGAGCAGCAGAACAAGCAGGAGCAAATAATGCAAATGGTCAAGATAATAACACATATTGGGATATAAATGTAAGAATGTCAGACTATAACTCATACTATGGAACAAGTTATAATAGAGAGATTTATGAATCAGATTACAACTATAGTGCAAGTGGTTCAAGTCACCCAGGAAATGACCTAGAAGTGTACATTACATATAAAGTAACAATAAGAAACCAATCAATGTCAGTAATGTCACAAATAAAAGAAATAGTAGACTACTATGACAGTGACTACACATTTAAACCAAATCTATCTTGGGCAATGTATCAAACAAGTAGTAATAGAACAACAAGTGTAAATTCAAATGACTACTATGAGATGATGGAACAATCACAAGAAGTAATAGATAATGAAAGCACAAGTCCAAGTCAGTTTATAACTAATGCACAAGCCTTAAATGCATATGAAGGAAGTAGTAAGTATGATGACGAAAAGAATTTAGGTGGCGAATACGAAAACTTATACATTAGAGGCTTAGAGAACAAAAAATTAGCAACGGGAGAAAGTGCATATTTATACTTGACATTCCAAGTAAATAAAGATAGTAGCGGAAAAGTAGTATTAGATAATGATAGTAGTCCAAAAGAGAATCTAGTTGAAATCAACGGATACTCAACATACTACAGAGACGGAACAGAGCTTCCAAACAATGTAAGAAAGGGCTCGGGAAATCTAGCAGGCTTATTAGATAGAGATTCAAACCCAGGAAACTTAGTAGCAAGTGATTTACAAGGAGACAGATATGAACAAAACTTTGAAGATGATACAGATAGAGCGCCAAGCTTGAGATTATTACTAGATGAAGATGCAATAAGACAAGCAGCAGGAACAGTATGGGAAGATCAAAGAACACAAACAGTAGGAAATGCAAGTACATCACAAGATGCAATAATAGGGGACGGAATAAGACAAGAAAACGAGACAGGAATAAGCGGAGTAACAGTACAATTAGTAGAAAAATGTACAGACGGTTCAGAATACATATGGATGGAAACAACAACAGATGAAAATGGAAGATATAATTTCTCAGGATTTATACCAGGAGATTATGTAATAAGATTCTACTACGGAGATACAGAACAAACAGTAGTACCTTCAGCAGAGCAACCAGTATCATACAATGGTCAAGCCTTTAAATCAACAACATATCAAGCAGGTATAACACAATCAGGAAGCACAGATGAGTCTGGAAATTATAGTGCATATACAAATACAGCAACACAAAATGAAAGTGGAACATATGGATATGACATAGCAAAAGCAGATAGTGCAGGAGTAAATTACTCAGATGCAAAAGACATATGGAGTACATCAAATAGAGAAGGATTAAACATAATAGGACCAGTAAATTCAGCAAGAGAAGTACAAGGAAGAGAAGAAGTAAATAGCTATAGCACAGGAGAAATGACAAACCATAAAGCAGAAGTATTAGCATCAGCATACGAAAGACCAACATATAATGGAACAGAGTATACAGATGAACAAATGGCAGACTTAAGACAAGAGCTTATGGATGAAACATATATGACAGCAGAAACAGGAGTTATAGTAGCAGAATTTGAGTATGATAGACAACAAACAGACGGACAAAACACATCTTCAACTTCTAATAGCAACGAATATAACGGAAACTATACATTAAATGATATAGATTTAGGATTAACAGAAAGACCAAAAGCACAAGTTGAAATAGATAAATCTATAGCAAATGTAAGAGTGACTCTTGCAAACAACAACACATTATTTGATATTAATGAAGCAGCAAACAATGCAATCTGGCAAGATCATCAAGAATATAGCATAGACAGATACAAAGTAGATGCAAATGATAGTACAGTTGGAGACAATGATTACTATCAAGAAGGAGATGCTATAGGAATGTATGAAGAATACTATAGAGATGAGAACAGACATAGATATTCATACAGAAATGAAATTGATAACATTGTAACAAGAACAGATAAAGGATTAATACAACTTACAATGGACGAAGAATTAATGCATGGTGCAACAATTCAAGTTACATATACTGTAAAAGTTACAAATGTTGGTGAAGTTGACTATGTAGACGGAAACAGCAAGAACTTCTACTATACAGGAAGAACAACAGGAGCACATGTTGTGGCAACTACAGTAAACCAAGTAGTAGATTATGTTCAAAACAACTTACAATTTGATAGCAATAATGAAACAAACAGCGCTAGTGGCTGGGCAGTAATAACAGGTGATGAATTGATTAATCAAGGATTAGTAAATGCAGGATTAACAGAGAACTTAACACAATTTAACAATATAATCCAAACAGGAAGTTTCGGAGAAGGAGAAGAGGCAAGCCTTGAACCTGGAGATGAAATATCTAAGACATTAATCTTATCACAATTAATTACACCAGAGAACACAGATGATGATTTAACATATACTAATATGGTTGAAGTAGTAAAAACAACTAATGAATATGGTAGAAGAATGGCATACTCAGTAGTAGGTAATCAAGACCCATTATTAGATGATGCATCAGAAGTAGATAGTAGCTCAGCAGAAAGAATAATAATCTTACCACCATTTGGTATAGTTAATATTCAATATATAATTGGAGCTATAGTAGGAGTAATATTAATAGCTGGAATTATCTTAATAAGAAGAAAAGTACTAAAAAATAAAAATCAATAAAAAGATAAGAATGCTATAGTAAAAAAATAGAACCTTAAAAGATAAGGTTCTATTTTTTCGCGTAATATATTGAAAAAAACGCCATTTTGCGATAAAATTATATGCGTAATATGTTATAAAATTAAAAAAATATAAAAAGCACATCACATTTTGTAAAAAACTTTTTTATATTATGGATTAAATGTGACAAAAAAATATTATTTAAAGAACTATAATTAAGTAGCATTAAGGAATGCTATAACACAAATGACAACATTTATAAGAAAATAACATTAATGCATAAATAAAAAAAGTTAGAGGTGGTTGGTATGTTTCAAAATATAGCAAAAGATTCGAGAGACAATCAAAATGAATATGAAGAAAATAAAAAAGTTAATACAGCAGATGTGCTAAAAAGATTACTGGCTAAAGAAAATATAATGTTATATGTTATAACATTTTTGATATCAATGGTAGGGTTTAGTGAGAATAGTTTAATTATTTCACTATCTCCATTTGGATTAGCTATAATTGCTGGTGCACTTAGTAATAACAGACCAATAGGAATAATGTATGTACTATCATTAATAGGAACATTTATAAGTTTTGGTTTCACAAACCTACTTATATATTTTATTACATCATTATTATTCTTTGTATCAATATTAATTGTAAGACCAAGGCTTCAAGAAAATGTCAATGAGAAAAAGAAAATTGGAGGACATTTATTTTTTGCAGTCCTAGTTGTACAAGTTGTACCAATGTTTTTTAGAACATTTTATGTGTTTGAATTTCTAAGCAGTATAATGCTTGCAATGGCTACATATATATTCTATAAAATATTTGCAAATTCAATCACAATGATAATAGATTTTACAACCAAAAGAGCTTTCTCGATTGAAGAAGTTATTGGAACAAGTTTATTACTTGCAATTACTGCTACAGCTTTCGAGAACCTAAATATATTTGATTTTTCAATAAAAAATATACTTAGTATTTTAATAGTACTAGTACTTGGTTGGAAGAATGGAATGCTAGTAGGAGCAACTGGAGGTATTACAATAGGAGTTGTGCTTCGGAGTAATAACAGGCACAGAACCAATTATGATTGCGGCATATGCGGTTTCTGGACTGATAGCAGGTTTATTAAATAAATTTGGAAGAATAGGTGTTATAGTAGGATTTACAATAGGAAATGTGGTACTTGCATATGCTGCTAATGGAAATACAGCAGACCTTATTGTATTTCAAGAAATATTAATAGCTTCACTAGGACTTTTAATAATACCAAAAAATATAGAAATAAACATAGAAGACTTAGTAGGAAATAATAAGCTATTGCCAGAAGTTACTGTTAGAGACTTAGAAGAAAATAGAGACACAGTATATAAATTAAACAGCATGTCAGAAACAATTTTTGATATGGCAGAAAGCTATAAAGAGGCAGCAGCTACAATTCTTACAGATAAAGAATTAAAAGAACAAGAAAAAACAAACATAGATATTTTTATGGAAGAATTAAAGAAAAATCTAGAAGAATTAGAAGATAATATGCTATATGAAGAAATGTATTATCCTACGGAACAACTAATTACAGATATTTTTGACCACTTATTAGAAAATGATATTATCACTGAAAAAGAACTTGTAAAAATCTTAGAGAAAAATAACAATTATATTGTTGGATTTGACAATACAAAAAGTCAAGCAAAAGAAGATTTATATAAAATTGTAAAAGCAATAAACTATTCTTATAGAGTAAGCAAAATCAATTTCATTTGGAAGAAAAAATTAGACGAAAGTAAAAAGACCGTATCTGAACAATTAAGAGGAGTATCTGAAGCAATTGCTAAAATGGCTACAGATATAGAAAAAGAAGAAGATACATTCGTAGACAAGAAAACTGAGATTTTAAAGTTATTTGACCAAAAGGACATAGAAGTAAAAGATATTGAAATCAAAGAAAAATCTTCTGGAAGATACATTGTAGATGTATATACAGACACATGCGAAAAAGAAGACGGTACTGAATGCGATATTAAAAAAATATGCAAAATACTATCTAAAGTTCTAGAACAGAAAATCATAATACAAAATCAGGAATGCGGTTTAAGGCTAGATAAAGATATATGCAAATTTACATATATTTCAGATGATAAATTTAACTTGCAAATAGGAATGGCAAAATCTACAAAATCTGGTTCACCTGTATCTGGAGATAGCAGTATTCATATCAAACTACAAGACGGAAAATATTTAATTGCTTTAAGTGACGGAATGGGTTCTGGACCAGAAGCAATGAAGAGTAGTAAGATAGCTGTAAAGATGTTAGAAAGATTATTAGCAGCGGGATTTGAGAAAGATGTATCTCTAAAATTAATAAATTCAACTCTAGCAGCTAATACAGAAGAAGACATGTATGCAACATTAGATATTGAAATACTGGATTTGTTTAATGGTAATATGGAATTTATAAAAAATGGTGCATGCCCAACATATGTAAAAAGAGGCAGGGATGTACAGCTTCTAAAAGCAATGACATTACCAACAGGAATATTAAATGATGTGGATTTAGTTGTATATGATTATGATTTACAAGACGGAGATATATTGGTAATGTGTACAGACGGAGTTATAGATTCAAACAGAGAGTACTTAAATAAACATCTATGGCTAAAATACTTGCTAGAAGACATAGAAGTAAATGATGCACAAAAAATAGCAGATATAATTATTGGAGAAGCAATAGATAATGATTTTGGAAATCAAAAAGATGACATGAGTGTAATTGTTGCCAAAGTAACAAAAAAAGCTTAATAAAGCGTCGGCTTACAATTCACGACCTTAGTTATTATTTTATTAAAAACCTGAAATGTTTTATAAAAGTAAATCGAATATGTCGGTCAAGCTGATTCTCATTGGTATTCTAAAAGAAATTTTGTCAGCGCCCTCACAAGTGTGCGAGATTCCCTAACAAAATTTTTTAAGAATACCAAATTCAAATCACATTCCATTCCATATTCTCATACTTTTATAAAACAT
>CALXZF010000104.1 GCA_944393165.1 uncultured Clostridia bacterium | reverse complement strand
ACTCATATAATTATACCATATTCTATAGAATCAGTCAAAAAGTGACATAATATCTTCTTTTGAAAGCTTATTTATGAATGTTGTTTCAGTAGAAAGCATATTTTTTGCCAAATCTGCCTTCTTCTCTTGGAGCTCATATATTCTTTCTTCTATTGAATCTTTTGTAATAAGTTTATATACTTGGACATTTTTCTTTTGTCCTATTCTATAAGATCTATCTGTCGCTTGATTTTCTGCAGACAAATTCCACCATGGGTCATAATGTATAACCATGTCTGCACCTATAAGATTAAGTCCTGTTCCTCCTGCTTTTAGCGAAATCAAGAATACTTTTATCTCATCATTATTATTAAATTCTTCTACAAGTTTAATTCTGTCACCAACTTTTGTTTGTCCTGTTAATTTAAGATATTGGATATTTTCTTTTTTGAATTCATTCTCTATAATTTGTAACATACTAGAATAGCCTGAAAACAATAATATCTTGTGTCCAGATAAAATTGCATCTTTAACAACTTCTATGCATTGGTTTAATTTGTTACTTTCCCCACTATAGTTTGTTAAAAATAGTGAAGGGTGGCAACAAATTTGTCTTAGTCTCATCAATAATGCTAGAATTCTTATTTGACTTTTTTCAAAGCCATTATTTTTTAACTCTTCACTAACTTCTCTTTTGGCATTAGCCATATATGCTTTGTAAAGTTCATTTTGTTCTCCTTGCATTTCGTTGTATAGAACACTAATTGTTTTATCTGGTAGCTCTGTTAATACTTCTTTCTTAGTTCTCCTTAAAATAAATGGCTCTATTAACATTTTTAATTTGTTCATTGCCCATTTGTCGTCGTCTTTTACAATTGGCATTTCATATAATTCTTTGAATTTTTTATAATTATATAAGTATCCAGGCATAATAAAATCAAAAATAGACCATAACTCAGAAAGCGAGTTTTCAATAGGTGTTCCTGTTAATGCAAATCTGGTTTCAGCTTTAATCTCTTTTATTGCTTTAGCATTTTGAGTATTGTTATTTTTTATATATTGTGCTTCATCTGCAATAATATATTTGAATTCATATTTATTTTCTTTGTATAATTCTATATCTCTTTTTAGCAAATCATATGATGTAATAACCAAATTATATTCTCCAATTTTTTCAATTTGTGCTTTTCTTTCTTCTGCATTCCCATGAATAATTAATGTTTTTATATTAGGTGCAAATTTATTTATTTCATTTTTCCAATTTAAAGATAAAGAGCTTGGGCATACAACCATACTTGGTTTTAGATTTTCATTTTCCTCAATGTACGATTCTAATACTGCTAATAATTGTATAGTTTTGCCAAGTCCCATATCATCTGCTAAAATTCCACCAAATTTATATTTGTCCAATATTTTAAGCCATTTAAATCCTAATACTTGATAACTTCTTAGACCTGATTTTAAGTCTATTGGCATCTTTATGTCTTCATCAATTTCTTTTTTAGAAACTTGATTTATCATTTTTTTGTATTTGTCGTCTTTTACTACATTTGTTTTTAATCCTTGTAATATTCTGTCCAAATACATTGTCCTAGAGACTGGAAGCTCTAGTTCACCTTTTTGAATTTGATTATAATTAATTTCTTCACTCTCGATTAAAGAGCTTATAAAATCCATGGTTTCATTTTCTTCCAAATCTAAGAAACTTCCGTCTTTTAATCTATGGAATCTCTTTTTTAGCTTATATTTTTTCATAATGCTTTTTATTTCTTCAATATCGAAGTCCATGTTAGATATGTCTATTTTTAGCAAATCATTCTCTATTTTAACACCTATAGTTCCTATTTTTGGTTTTCGTATTTCTTTTTGAGTAAAATTATCAGTTACAAGAACTTCAAATTTTTGCATATATTCTTCTATTTCTTCAGTTAAGAAATTATATATATTGTCTTCATTTGCTAAAATAAGTCTGCCATTTTCTCTATCTAGCATAAATCCAGTATTTACAAATACATCTAGGTATTCATTCTCCTTAGCCACATCTCTTGCTATAGATACATTGGTATCTTTTAAAGGATTAAATTCATCTTCTCCATATACAAATTTTATATCTGCAGTTATATAATTGTTTTTATCATAATCCAAAAAGATTTTTACAAATAGTTCTTGAGGAATATATTTTCTAATTATGCTTTCGTCAAGTTTATCCAAACAAATTTCTTCTTTTAGTTTTGGATACACAATAGAACAAAATTTCATTAATTCGTCTCTTTTAAAACGAATTTCTGGTGTGTAATTTTCTCTATAGATATTTAATAGTTTTAGTGTTGTATTCTCAAAATGCTTGTCACACCTATACAGTACTTTATCTGTAAGCATGTATATATATGAAGAGCCTTGCAAGATATCATATGAGAATATATCAATATTTGGTGTTAGAACATAATCGCCATTTTCTTCTTGTTCTACACAAAACTCAATATCAGGATTTTGATTCTTAAACAGAATTATTTCATCAGTAGCATCCCTCTTAAATTGTACTTTTCTATTCTGTAAAACATCAAATAACTCATCCAAGCCTGTATTCGATATGGTTATATATTCATTGCTCATTGTTCTCATATACTTCCCATAACTTCCAACAGTTTCATTTGAATATTTTATAATTTCTGCATACTTTAGAATATATTCTAGTACAGGCAAATCTTCTTCCTTAAAAACCGATTTGTCATGAATAAACTCTAATTTTGCACCATATTTATATGTTTCGTTATTTAACATTCTTTCAAAAAACTCTGGCAAACTCTTTATTTTATAGAGCTGATTATCTCCAATTTTAAATTCTGCTTTTAGAGTTTTACGAAATGTATCATAAATTAATTTTGGTTCTATTTTTAAATTATTTACTTTAGTGTGAATTTCTTTAGTTTTTTCAACATTGTTATGATAAAATTCATGTAATACTTGTTTAAAAACTTTATATTGCTCTTCATTTTTATTCATTTTTGTAAATAACTCCTTTTATATTTCCTAGTGTAAAATTATGATTTCTTTGGCTTATTCCATGAAATATAATCACATGATTTTGGATTATTTTCACAAATATAAAACTTTCTCTTTTTCTTTGATTTTCTAACTTGGATTTTTCCTCCACATTTTGGGCATGGAACATCTATTGTTTCTACAAGTGGTTTTGTGTTTTTACATTCTGGATATCCTGGACATGCTAAAAATTTACCAAATCTTCCATATTTAATTACCATCATTCTTCCGCATTTATCACAAGGAACATCTGAAACTTCCTCTTTTAATTCCACATGTTCTAAATCTTTTTCTACTCTTTCCACTTCTTTTTCGAATGGTCCATAGAATTCTCTAATTACTTGTTTCCAATTTTCTTTTCCTTCTGCAACTTCATCAAATTCTTCTTCTATTTTCGCTGTAAATTCAACATTTACAATATCTCCAAAGTTTTCAGTTAATAATTTATTTACAACTTTTCCAAGTTCTGTAGGTATTAACTGCTTTTGTTCTTTTTCTATATATCTTCTTTCTAAAATTGTTGTAATCGTTGGAGAATATGTACTTGGTCTACCTATTCCTTTTTCTTCTAAAGCCTTTACTAGACTTGCTTCTGTATATCTTGGTGGTGGCTCTGTAAAACTTTGTTTTGCCTCTATTTTTTTCTTTTTTACTTCTTGATTTTCTTTCAAATCTGGCACAAAGCTTTCTTCATTTTCATTTGTTTTGTTATCTGAAGTCTCTACATATAAGGTCATAAATCCTTTAAATTTTAGAGATTGCCCACTAGCTCTAAAATTATACTCATTTACATCTATGTTTGCTGATATTGTATCAAAAACTGCAGCACTCATTTGACTTGCTAGAAATCTATTATATATAAGTTTATATAGCTTATATTGGTCTTTTGAAAGACTTTCTTTCAAATCCTCTGGGTTTAAATCAATATATGTTGGTCGTATACCTTCGTGAGCATCTTGTGATGTTTGTTTTGTTTTATAATATCTATTTTCATAATATTCATTTCCATATTGCTTTACTATTTCTTTTTTTGCTGCTGCTCTAGCTTCTTCAGAAATTCTTGTTGAATCTGTTCTCATGTAAGTGATTAAACCTACTGTTCCTCTTCCTTCTACTTTCACACCTTCATATAAACCTTGAGCTACAGACATGGTTTTCTTTAAAGTAAAACCTAATTTTCTCGAAGCTTCTTGTTGCATTGTACTTGTTGTAAATGGTGGAGCTGGAGTTCTCTTTCTTTGTCCTTTTTTCACTTCTGTAACTATATATTTTCCATTTTCAATATTTTTTAGTATTTCGTCTACTTCTTCTTTGCTATGAATATCGATTTTCTTTTTATTTTTCCCATATAATTTGGCTACAAAGTTTTTGTTTGATTCTTCATCAAGTAATGTTGCATATATATTCCAGTACTCTTCTGGTATAAATTTTTCTATTTCTTCTTCTCTGTCCACTATTAATTTAACTGCAACTGATTGCACTCTTCCTGCAGACAATCCTCTTCTTACCTTTTTCCAAAGGACTGGACTCATTTTATATCCAACAATTCTATCTAGCACTCGCCTTGCTTGTTGTGCATTTGTTAAGTTCATATCAATTTTTCTAGGATTCTTTATAGAGTTTTGTACAGTTTCTTTTGTAATTTCGTTAAAAGTTACTCTACAAACAGAATCTTCTGGAATGCCTAATATGTATGCCAAATGCCAAGCTATAGCTTCTCCTTCACGGTCAGGGTCAGTTGCAAGAAATACTTTTTTTGCCTTTTTTGCATCTGCTTTTAATGATTTAATTAAAGCTCCCTTTCCTCTAATATTTATATATTCAGGTTCAAAGTCATGCTCTATATCTATTCCCATTTTAGATTTTGGCAAATCTCTAATATGCCCCATAGACGCAACAACTTTTGTATTTCCACCTAGAAATTTTTTTATTGTATTAGCCTTTGCAGGTGATTCCACAATTATTAATTTATCAGCCATTATCAAATTTTTAGTAATCTTCTTAGAATACTATTATCTCCTTTTTAAATTTAGGTTTTTGGTTATACCTATAAACCATTAATTATCAAAGTGTATTTTTGCTTTTTAATTTGAATCTATTTTTTAGTTTACTATTCAAGTAAACATATAATTTTTAATTTATGGTTTTAAGTGCTTAAGGTGGGGACCAACGAGTTTATAAACTGTTAACGACACTTTAGTGGAGTTCTACAGTTTGTACGATGCTGGGGGCCGAAAACCATAAATTAAAAATTATATGTTTACAACAGTAGAACAGCAACTTATTTAAAATTGGTCTATATAGTATAATACAGTATATTCTTCTTTTTTGCAAGTTATTTGCACGAAAAAATCAGTTTTGGTTTATTCCAAAACTGATATGTCTGAGATGACATCATCTACTGTAATAGGTGTTACTTTATTTAACATTAATATTTCTAATAATTTATTTACATCTTTTTCTTCATCGGATATGTTGTTGATTATTTTTGATTCAATATTAAATTTTTCATCTTGCTTCCTTTTCTTTACTATTTCAATTCCATATTCTTTTTTACAGGTCCCCGTCATATTGTGAGTTTCATAATATTCTAGTTCAAATTTCTCATTGTCGTTTGATTCTTCATAGTCTGAACTATCTATTATTGTTTTTCCAAAAAAGCTTTTCTTATATTCCATCTTTTGTTTCCCCCTTTCTTAAATTGCGTACTTTTCTACTATAATACAAACATTTTGAAATATCAAGAATTTTCGTACTCCATGCTTCGACACAATTCGACATAATATAACTTTTAAGTGATATGTTTACTCTTTGATTAAATAAAGCAATGGAAGTCTAGTAGTCCAAGAAAAAATACAGAAAAGTATATTTCTCTTCTGTATTATATATATTCATTATTAATGTATTTTATTCCTTTTAATTACATTTTTTATTTCATAATATATATTGTTTTCCACATCTTTCACGGCAACTTTACCTGCATTTTTACTCATTTCTGCCATTAGTTCTCTACTACAAACTATTTCATCTATTGTATTACTTAAGTTTTCTGAATTCAAATCTTTATTTAAAATAATTTTTGCAGCTCCCACACTTTCTAACACTCTTGCATTATATTCTTGATGATTTTCTGTTGCATATGGGAATGGAATAAATATTGCTGGTTTTTGGACAACAGCAACTTCTGTAATTGTCATTGCACCGCTTCTACACACAACCAAATCTGCAATGTTCATAATTTCTTCCATATTATATATATATGGTACTATTTTAACATTTTCAATTCTATCTATGTTTACATTTACTTCTTTTAATTTGTTTTTAATTTTTTCATATTGTTCAGGTCCTGCTGCCCACATTATTTGATAATTTTTGTTTTTCTTATTTACAATTATCTCCATAAAGCTTTGATTAATGCTTTGTGCACCTTGACTTCCACCGAACACTAATACTATTGGCTTATCACTTCGTAAACCAGCATTATCTATTATTTGCTTTTTTTCATTTATAGAAAACTCTCTCTTTTTTATTTTTATTGGATTTCCAGTTACAACCACATTTTCTCTGTTTTCTAATCTTGTTTTAGCATCTTCAAAACCAACTAAAATTCTATCAGCTTTCTTTTTAAATAATTTTACTGCAACCCCTGGAAAAGCATTACTTTCGTGTAATACAACTGGAATGCCAAGTTTTTTTGCTGCAATTACAGTTGGTACACAAATGTAACCTCCTGTTCCTATTAAAACATCTGGTTTTAATTCTTCTAGAATTTCTTTTGCTTTACTAATAGATTTATATGTAGCATATAAATTTTTTAGATTTTGTACAGTAATTTTTCTTTCAATTCCATAAGCATCAATACATTTTAATTCATATCCAGCTCTAGGTACTAGGTCTTTTTCTAGTCCCCTGCCTGTTCCTATAAATACAATTTTTGAGTCTGGTTCTTTTTCTATTATTTTATTTGCTATTGCAATTCCTGGATTTATATGTCCTCCAGTTCCAGCTGCTGCAATAATAGCCTTCATTTTAACCTCCGTTCGAGAGAATTTGCTCCCTAAAATTTTTATAACCTTTATTTTTAGTAGACTACTAGAGATTATCTTTGGTCAATTCAAAATTCGTAAGAACTTTGAAAGTAATATCTACACTTTTGACCTAGATTTAGAAATATTAAGTAATATTCCACACATTCCTAGTAACATTATAAGTGCTGTACCACCGGCACTAAAGAATGGTAAAGAAATTCCTGTATTAGGAATAGAGTTAGTTACAACTCCTATATTTAAGGCAACTTGCACCATAACAAGTGTTGTGATTCCTGTTGCAAGTAAACTTCCAAACATGTCTTTAGCTCTCATTGCAATAATTATACCTCTCCATATAAATAATGCAAATAGAATAATAACTACAACACATCCTACAAAGCCAAGTTCTTCTGCTAATATAGAAAATATGAAGTCGTTTTGAGGTTCTGATACATATAAATATTTTTGTTTACTTTCTCCTAAGCCTACTCCAAATAGCCCGCCTGAGCCAATTGCATATAATCCCTGTATTGTTTGCCAACCTTTATTAGTAGGGTCTTGCCATGGATCCATAAAATTCAAAATTCTTCCAAGTCTAAAGCTATCATCTCCCGCCGAGTCACCCGCACGAGATAAGTATATTGCGAGGGCTGCAATGCCTCCACCGCCAGCTAACACTCCAGATATAACAAAATATAATAGTCTACATCCAGCCATAAGCATCATTACAAATGTTATTGCACTCATGATAATACCAACACTTAAGTGGTTTTGGATAACAAGGGCGATTAAAACCGGAATAGCTAGGTATATTAAAGGGTAAATAAATCCTTTTTTGAAACTTCTTAAGTCATCCTTATGGTCTGTTAAATATCCAGCATAAAATATTATAAGGCCTATTTTTGTTATTTCAGAAGGTTGGAATTGGGTAAATCCCAAATTAATCCACCTAGAAGCACCTCCACCCGAAGACCCTAATCCTGGAATTAAAACTAGAAGCAGAATTCCTACAGAGAACCAATAAATTGGCCAATATAGTTTTTTATAAATTCTATAATCTACTTTAGATGCCACCCACATTATTGCTAATCCTAGTATGGCAAATTGGATTTGACTAATTACATATGTATAACTACTTCCTGTTTCTGCTAATGCAGAAGGTGCACTTGCAGATAAAATCATTACTATTCCAAATAGCAACAATATTAATATAATTACTATTAAAGCAAAGTCCACTTGTCTTTTTTTCACTTTGTTTACACTTTTAGCTTTATTTTGCATTTGCTTTATCAATCCTTTCTTAAGTGTAAATTTTTTATCCCCTGTTTTTTATTTGTATAAATTCCAATTAGATAGCAAATAATCCAATTACACAAAATACTAATGTTATTAAACTAAATACTGAAACTATTTTATTTTCCTTCCAGCCAGATAGCTCAAAATGATGATGAATTGGTGTCATTTTAAAAATTCTATTTCCTGTCTTTTTAAAGTATGCAACCTGTATCATTACTGATAATGTTTCTATTATAGGTATAATTGCAAGTATTAACAATAAAAGTGGCATTTTTAAATATAATGCTATTCCTGCAATAGCTCCGCCGAGCATCAATGAACCTGTGTCCCCCATCATAACTTTGGCAGGGTGTAAATTAAATAATAAAAATCCTAAGCACGCTCCTATTAATATTGAACCAAATGCTGTTACTTCTTTTACACCTAGCAATACAGATATAACTGTTAAACAAGTAAGAATAATTGTTGTAACACTAGTAGATAAACCGTCAATTCCGTCTGTTAAATTAATAGCATTTGTAGTAGCCAACATTACAAGTACTGCAAATGGTATATATAACCAAATTGGAAGCGTAATATATTCTTTTACGAATGGTATATATATGTCTGTTCCTATGTGAAATACATTTACAAGTACAATTGTATATGCTACTGCAACAATTAAAAGTCCTATCATTTTTGCTCTTGGGCTTAACCCTTTTGTGTTTTTTAATACTAATTTTTTAAAATCATCTATAAATCCAATAAATCCAAATCCTACGGCCACACCTATTAATGGTAACAATGCTGTTGCCACTTCCATTTGGTCTTTAGCAAAGTCCCAGTATATGAATGCTCCTATAGCAATAATTACTAGAATCATAATTATTCCACCCATTGTTGGAGTTCCTTGTTTCTTCAAATGTGATTGTGGACCCTCTGTTCTTTCTATTTGACCTACTTTTAGTTTCCTTAAAATTGGTACAATTATCAATGATAATACTACACTTGCTACAAATGACAGTAGTAGTATTTTGTTTTGATATTGCATGTATCTTCTCCTCCTTTGTCTTGCTTAAAGTGAATGATAATTGTTTTTCACTCATTTATTATTTACTATTTCGTTTACTATTTCATTTACTATTTTACATTCGTCAAATGGATATCTCTTTTTGTTAATCTCTTGATATTGTTCATGACCTTTTCCTGCAAGAATTATTATGTCTTTTTTATTTGCCATTTTAATTGCTTTTTTTATAGCTTCTTTTCTATCTACTATACATTCATATTTTCCATTTGTCTTTTTTATTCCTTCTTCTATGTCTTTTACTATTGTTTCTGGGTCTTCTGTTCTTGGATTATCAGATGTTATAATTGTGTAATCCGCTACTCTTCCAGAAACTCCACCCATCATAGGTCTTTTATTTTTATCCCTATCTCCGCCACAACCAAAAACAGAGATTACTCTTCCCTTGGTATAAATTGCTACTGATGATAATATTTTCTCTAAACTTTCTGGTGTGTGTGCATAATCTATCATTATAGTTAATCCTAATTTGTTATCAACCAGCTCACTTCTCCCTGAAACTCTAATGTTAGCTAAAGCTTCTTTAATATTTTCACTACTACATCCAAATTGCAAAGCTACAGCAATTGCTGCTAAAGAGTTATATACACTAAATCTTCCAGGAATAGAAACTTTTACTCTTTCATTTCTGTCTCCCAATTTTACTTTAAAATCAACATATTGATTAGTAACTGTTATGTCCTTTGCTAGAAGATTACAATAATTATCTATACCAAAAGTAGAAATTTGGCACTCTGGAACTAGCTTTGGTACTAGTGCAGTATGCACATCATCACTGTTTACGAAACCTTTTTTGCACATTTTAAACAATTTTAATTTAGAATTAAAATAATCTTCCATGTCAGGGTGTTCTTTTTCACTTATATGGTCTTCTGAAAAATTGGTAAATATTCCAATATCAAAATCACAACCTGCCACTCTATCTAATTTTAAACTTTGTGAAGAAACTTCCATTACAACAACTTCACAATTTTCATCTACCATTTTACTAAAAATTTCTTGTAATTTTATGCTTTCTGGTGTAGTATTTTCATTATCTGCAATTTTTTGGTCATTTACATATGAGGCAACAGTTCCAATCAATCCAACTTTTAAGCCTTGTTTTACTAAAATGTCTCTTATCATATATGTAGTTGTTGTTTTTCCTTTTGTTCCCGTAACACCAATCAATTTAAACTTTCTAGAAGGATTTTTATAAAAATTACATGCACATATTGCTAAAGCATATCTTGTGTTTTCCGCTAATAGCAATGTTACATCATCTGGAATGTTGCTTATCATGGTTTTATCAATTTTACCCTGTTCAACTAAAATTACTTTTGCTCCATTTTCTATTGCTTCAGGGATACATGTATGGCCATCAGATTCAAACCCTTTAATAGCCACAAACATATCATTTGCTATAACTTTCTTCGAATTATCTTTTATCTCATTAACATCCACATCAATATTTCCCTTTACTTTTAAGCCTTCAAGTCCTGCCAAAATATTTTTTAAATCCATATTGATTTTCCCCTTTCTAATAATTCTACAATACGCCGTTTACATTATATAACTAATTTTATTTTTTGTATATAGTTTGACATTTTTTTCTTTTTATTTTTAATATTCTATGATTATATTTGTACCTTCATAAACTTCTACTCCACTTACCGGAGTTTGTTTTGTTACAATTTTTTGTGAAATATCTTCTTCTGTTTCTGCGTATTCTATACCCAAACCGAGCCCTTTCTAATTCTTTTTTTGCATCTGTGACTGTCATTCCTACAACATTAGGTATCTCTACTTCTTTTTTGGTTTCTTCTTCTGTTTGGTTGTCTTTTTCTACTTCTAAGTATGGAAGTACTTCTCCTAATACTTGAGAACCAATTGGTGCTGCCACACCACCTCCTTGGTGTATTTTGGCAACACTTCTTGAATATTTATGTTAATTGTGATATACCTTTGTTCATGTAAGACTTTGTCTTAAAATAGATGTTGCAATTTGCAACATCTATTCTTTTGCTTTTTGTATCTAAAACTTAAAATTACAGTATCTTAACATAATTTTACAATGACTCAAAAATATGTTATAATACAATTGTAGTCTTTTTATATAGACTTACAGCTCGAATTGAGCAAGAAAGGGGGAAAAGTTTTAGTTGAAACAATCATTCTTTTTAACTTTATTAGCAAAGGAGAGATAACAATGGGAAGAAGTAAAAAAGAAATTGAAAAAGATTGTATAAAAATTAAGGAAGCTGCTCGGGGAGTAAAGTCATTGAAAGAACTTTCCGAAGTCACTGGATTATCTTATGCAAAAATCAGAACAACTTTATCAAGTCATCCTATTATCGAAAGGAGAGTAAAAGAACAAATCAATAAGAATAAAGAAAACTTAAAATTAGAAGAAGTTAAAACACCATCTCAAACTAGTAATTCTACAGAAATCGATGTACTCTCAACTCAAACTGATAGTAATCCTACAGAGGTCGATGTACTCTCAACTCAAACTGATAGTAATCCTACAGAGGCTAAGATAACTTCTTATACTTATGTTATGGATACATCTATGTGTTCTATTGAAAATTTTAGAGACATCATCAACAGACTCATCCTTGAAAGGAAAAAGATCAATTTAACAAGCGTAGT
Source organism: uncultured Clostridia bacterium (assembly GCA_944393165.1). The sequence continues at coordinate 1,816 of CALXZF010000104.1, read as the reverse complement.
AGTTAAAGAACTACAAAAGACTAAGTTATATCGAGACGCTTGTGCAGCTAATGCTAAGTTTATTTTTAGTGTTGCAGCAAGGTTCGAAGATTCCTTTATCTATTCAAAGATTGCCGAGGACGCTGAAACGCCTGACAAATGCATAATCAACTATTGTATCAAGCATAGGGATTCTGTCATTTTATTAAGTGCAGATAATGAAATGACTGTAGTTGCTAGATTGCATGGTGTTGTAGTTCGACATTTCGAACATCAATCTTGTAATTTAAGTGATAATGATTTGTCTTCTAGAAATTATAGAAACGCATCTAAAATAGTAACCTTACACTCTGTTTATAAAGATAACGGCGACTTGAAGTTTTCTATCAATAATGATAGACATCATCGTTACTGTTTGTTGTCATCCGGGACAAAATATACTTATGGAGAACATAAGTTAAACATTGGAGATATTGTATATGTTGCGACAGATAAAATAGATCAAGCTGGAAATAGATATCTAACTTTTGCAGCATATCAAATTATATCTGCATATCTAGAGAAAAATGCAAGACTTATTGCTTCATACAGAGTATATAATGATGAAGAGATTGACAAATTGGAAAATCCTGATTATATAGAATTTTTTAGTGATTTTCACAATCAGCTTACTTTAAACTAAAACTTGACAAACAATTATTACTACCAAGCGTACTTGTACTATTGCACAGGTACGCTTCTTTCTATTTTGTTATGCTATTCTTTTGCGAAATTAAACTTTATAGTTACTTTGCTATTTTCATGAACATAAATTGAGTCAATTAATTCTGTAATTATATTTCTCGAAAGTTTGCTAAATCCTTTTTCCCTTTTAAAATCATTCAAGTATTTGTCTTTACAATCGCTTTCGAAATCTTTCTTTAGAACTTTTCTTAGTTCATCTATATATTTCCTGTTTTTCTCTATATCATTATCATATTTTCTTTTGTAATCAATGTATTCTTCCTTTGTTATATAGTCATTCTTCCAATCTTCATACAATTTTCTTTTGTACTGAATAGCTTTGTCAATCTCTTTTTCTTTGGAGCAAATCATATTTTTTATATTGTTATCACTATTGAATTTTCTGTTAATTCGATTTGCTTCTTTTATAATTTCATCTATGTTTATCAATCGGCTTATATGTAAATTTATAATTTGTAGAACAGTATTATCTAAATTTTCCACTTTTATTGTGTGCTTTGTGCATAATCTATTTGATTTTTCTCTATATGTGCTGCAAATATAGTATTCATATTTTGTTCCTTTACTATTTGTACTACTCTTTTTATTCATTGCTCTATTGCAATCTGCACATTTTAATATTCCTGCCCAATTTGACAACTCTTTTGTTTTTTGAGATATTTTCATGTCTCTTTTACTAAGATTTTGTGCTTTAAAAAACACATCTTTATCAATTATTGCTTCATGTGTGTTTTCTACTCTTATCCATTCTTCTTCTGGAACCGCTTCTAACTGATGAATTTTATAACTTTTTGTCTTTCTTTTTCCTTGTACAGTGTTTCCTATATATACTTCGTTGCTTAAAATTTTTCTAATCGTTGAAGGAGTCCAATTATATGAGTCATCTTGAATTCCTGAATTTTTATAGTTTTGTTCTAGTTCTTTTATTTTATGGCCAGAAGGATTTGGAATTCCTAAATCATTTAATCTATGGCATATTGCTATTTTGCCAATTCCTTCATCTACATACCATTCAAATATTTTCTTTACAATATTACTCACACTATTATCTATTAATAATTTATGTTTGTCTTTTGGATTTTTTGTATAACCA
>CALXZF010000103.1 GCA_944393165.1 uncultured Clostridia bacterium | reverse complement strand
CAAAATTGTAAAGATTTGTCAAAAAGTAGCAAAAATATTATGTATACAAGATTGACAATATATGATATAATCTAGTTGTTACTCCGTAAACTACAGAAAGCGATGCTTTATTAAAAGCTTTCTACCTAGGAATCAGAGGGAGTGATTCTATGAAAAAGCGGACCATGATGATACTAGCGGGATTAGTAGTAATATTGGGGATTTCACTGGTATTGTTCAATAGGGAAGCAAACCTAAACTATGGTGACATAACAGATTTCTGCTACGAAATACAGCAAGCAGGACATCTTATATCACCAGATCCGGAAGCAGTTAAAGAATATACTGTTAAAACGGATCGTTATGGCAATCTTATTTTAGAGGTGACAGGAAACGAAGGGGAACGAGTTAGTTGTGAGATGACACCTGACTGTCAAATAATTGATAAGATTGTAGAAATTGATGCTCTTAAATATTTATACGCAGTAATTTCAATAGCGGTTTTGCTTATGATTATTGCAGTTATAAAAGAGTATACAAAAAAGCGAATAGGGACTTAGGGTCTCTATTCGCTTTTTTTAATAGTTGCCAAATTAACGTAAATGTGTTATAATATTTAGCGCACTAAAAGTAGGAAAGGAACAAATATATAATGAAGTTATTTCATGTAGATTTTGTTCTAGTGCATTGATGCGAAAGGAGGACATAAGAATGAAGACATCATGGTATAATGATAACGCATCAGTTGAAGAAATTGTGAAGGTGCTTAAACAGTATCCTTCATATAAAACGAGTATTTTTAAGGATATAGTTTCACAGAAAGAGAAAATTTATTGAAACAATCCAACAGAATTTGATGGAAGTGAGGAGCTATTCGAAAGCTTACATGAGGTAGCAGAACTACCAAATCGAATTCTAAGTGGATATACGTATAGAAATATTTTCTCTGTACTAAAAAAATCTAAAATCAAAAAAGAAGATTTAGTGGAATTATATGAAAACTATATTGGTAGTGCAAGACCAATATGGGTAGTCGAAGATTTTGATGGTCCAGCAATTGTTGCAAAACAGTATGGACCATATATGATTATTTTCTTTAACGAAAACCCGAAGGATTATTAATCCTTCGGGTTTTCCAATTATATTAATACATATCATATGAAAAAGCTGTAACACCTTTATCATCATATATAGTTAATTTAAAATATTTTGAATACTCATCTTGATAAGTATATGTCCAATAACCTAAACTATCGGCGCGATAGCTATCTTTTGGTTCGCCATATGCATTTATTACATCTTGTAAAGAACTACCATTATGAATTCCTTTTGCTAGTGTAAAAGATACTGGTTTTTCATCTTCATCTACAAATGCATTATCTACATCAATTGACCAGATGCTACATTCTGTAATATCTTTAGTTGAATCAGTATCATTAATAAAACCTATAGTTACTTCTGCATCAAAATTAGGATTTTCAATATCAATTGTTCCGATAACTTTTATCTCCTGGATTCATAACATATCCATTTGAATATCCATAATCAGCTAAATCGAAAGACCAACCATCATTTTTTAAATCTGAATAAGGTACATATAGTTTATAAGTTTTGTTGTTAAAAATAAATTCACAATCTTTCCAATCATCAGATATATTTCCATTAGAAACTGGCTGTGTAGTAGTTGTTGCAGTATTTGTAGTTTCATTAGTAGAAACATTATTTTTACTAGTTTCATTCTCGGCAGTTACTTGTGAATTTGTGTTTGAAACTGCTGTTGGATTTTCATCTTTATTAGATCTAATCATAAAGAAGAAAATTACTCCAAAGATAAGCATAAGTACAATTACAATAGAAAGAATAATAATAACTATTGTTGAAGCACTTATAGTTTTTTTAGAATTATTTTCTGACATAAAAAGTCCCCCTTTTAATAAAATATTTTATAACATGATTCTATTTGAAAAGAAATAATTAGTCAATAACAATAAATATTACTTTTATATTACATAAGTAGAATATAAGGAATTTAAAAATAAGAGAAAAATGAAGATAATTTACAAAAAAATCTAAAATAGAGTTATTATTTGAATTCAAATTTAAAAGAAAGCTAAAGACATCTAAATTAGTTATTATTGGAATTTGGCAAAATAATCCAATGCCAGTATAATATATACCAATGGTGCATTATTCTAGTCATACAACTTTACGAGGGTGGGGCTAAAAATCCACTAAAGAGCACATCGTTGAAGTTTCTTAGTATTGCGCGAAATGCCAGTTTTGTGTGGTGCTAGGGAGTAAAGAGATTAGGGTATTATATAATGGCATATATGAAACTCCCTGATTTCGTGGAGGCTTAAATAAAGCAAGTAAATATAAATGTAGGAATACAAAATCTATATTATATATTTATGAAGCGATATTTAAGTATAACCTATGTTGAGTGCCAAGACACAAAATACATAGCGTAGCTTGTCTTGAGTGAATGTATTGGGATTAATACAAAAAGAATAAATTTATTTGGCCAAATAAATTTATTTTATATTATGAAATTATATTTAAAAAAAAGACTAGTAAAGAGTATTGTATGTTAAGGAAAACTTCTAGAATGTTTGCTTACAGGAAGCAAGAAAGTTTAAGGATTAAGGTACAGATTTAAGTGGCGATCTGGTGTCTATTGTAATATATAGATGTTCTTCTTAAACGGAAACGGTTCTAACAGTAATGTTAAGCGAAGAATAGAGAAATTCAACCAGACCTAAACTGTAAAATTTACTTAGGCTTTTACCATTAAAAACAATTAAAAAGGCAGAGTAATCTGCCTTATTTGATATTAGTATTATATTGCTGTAGCAAACCAATAATTTGTCAGCAATTTAATTTTATATAAAGAAAGGAGAAATGCATAAATATATTTTATGCAAAAATAAAATGAAAGATAAAAAGGACAACTCGGAAATTAAATGGTTTATAAAAGTATTTATAATGACTTTTATTTTATCTATGCTATTTTCATATATATCAGCAAATGGTGTATCAAATTTTAGTTTAATACCAGCTATTCTAATATTATTGTTAGTTATTTTAGTAGGTATATTTTTTGATATAGTGGGTGTTGCAGTAACTGTTGCAAATGAAAATGAATTTCATGCAAAAGCAACTAAAAAAGTAAAAGGTTCTAAAGCATCTATACAATTAATAA
>CALXZF010000102.1 GCA_944393165.1 uncultured Clostridia bacterium | reverse complement strand
TTCTAAAAATGTTTGCCTCTTTTTCTTTTCGTTCTATCTTCTTCAAATTCAGTATTGTTCACACTGTCTCCAAAGTTTTCATCAATTAAACTTTTTCTATCTTTTTTCTTTTCTTTTTTCACATCATTTTGTGTATCTAATTGTTGTTTTTGATTTGCATCTACTTTATCATTTACCAATGTTTCTTTAACATCTTTATCATCCTTATTTGTATCAAAAGAGCTAAATCCTGCATTATACATTTCAAATTCGTCATCATTTTTATGGTTTCTTTTTACTGAAACAACTATAATTATTATAATTATAACTAGTGCTGCTAATGCTATACCCCCATATAAGAATAAATCATTATTATCTATTCCTGCTATGATTTGTTCTTCTACTACTACTTCTTCCTCTATATTTACAATTATTTGATATGTAGCTACTTCATTATTCTCAGATTGTACAAGTATTGTTATAACATTTTCGCCAAGTTTTAAATCAGTATTTCCTGCAATTTCTACGGTGGCATTTTCGTCATTGCTTTGCGCATTAATATTTAAACTCTTCACATTAACATTATTTATGTTTAATGTATATTCATAAACATCACTACTAAATTCAGGTGTTAATGTGTATCCTTCTACTGTAAGTTCGGTTAAATGCACAGCAGGTAGTTCTTCTCCTCTATTTACATTTATAGTATATGTTTTTACTGTTTCATCTTCTGCTGTAACTTTTATTTCAACTGTATTTTGACCAATTACTAAATTTCCATTACCTGTAATTTCAACTTTAGCATTTTCATCTTCTGCTACTGCATCAATACTTAATGTTTCTATATCTTGACCAACATTTAAATTATATTCAGTTACATCACTACTAAATTCAGGATTAATAGTATATCCTTCAATTGTTAATGATTTTAAATCGTTGTTACTTGATTTTTCTTGCTCAGGTTCTTCTTTAGTTAGATATGCGCTACTAACATATGCAGTCTGTCCATTAAACTCTACTCTGCTCCATGTTATACCATTTACTGCTCTGGTTGCTATTCCTGTTCTTGTAAGTTTTTGCCCTTCTTGTAAAGAACCTATTGCACTACTACTTGTGCTATAACTAGATCTAACATTTACTCCACTGCTTGTCGCATATACTGTTTCATTTACTGAAGAAAAATTTGGTGCAGTTGTTTGTGTACCGCTACTACTATTTCCACTACTACTTGAACCACTTCCAGAACTGCTTGAACCGCTACCACTTGAGCTGCCTGTTGATGACTTTGCTTTTACTGTTACAGTAATGGATTTGTTCACATTTGAATTTGTTTGATTAAAATCAGTAATATCTCCGGATAATTCAAATGTTACTGTTCCTTCTTTTGTAGCTTTATAAGTTCCGCTGAACGATTCTGTAATATTACTCTTATAATTATCTAGTTCACTAGATGATGCAATTTGACTTCCATTAACTGTAATATTGAGATCCCATTGTGTTGCAGTAACTTCCGCCGTTACCTTGATAGTGTCTCCTACTTCTACTGTATTATCACTAGCAGAAAAATTTGTGCTAGCAGCATTAGCTCTTCCTCCTAGAATAAATAATAGAACGAATCCCAATAAAATTGTACATGCAATAATACTTATCTTCTTTTTCATATGCTTCCTCTTCTCCATACTTATAAACTAATATCTTTTATATTTTCAATATGCTGTTTTGCAATTAATGAGTCTCCCGAATTAATTTTACTATCTCTATTGATGTCTGCAGCCTCATTATAATTAGAATTGGTAATACTTTTTATGTTTTCAATATGCTGTTTTATAACAAGAGTATCCCCCGAATTAATCTTTCCGTCTCCGTTTACATCTCCCAACTTAACAATAGTATATATTGTTCCTTCATATGTAACTGTATAGCCTGTTCCAAGGCTTCCAGATGTAATTGTTTTTCCACTGGCATTTTTAATTACTGCCCCAGACATTTTACTTGTAATATTGCTTACTGTAACATCTGGCTCACATACTAGTTCTGTTCCACTTGTTTCAAATCCATTGCCACTTGTACCACCTACTGGCTCTATATAATTTCCATTGCTATCGCCTCTAGCAACATATCCAGTTTTTCCAGATTCTGTTACTATTTTATCCCATACATATCCATTTGCATTTGAAACATTTTTCTCTATTCTAGTTAATAAGTCTCCTTTATCAGCATAGCCTAATATAGTAGAACTTGTTCCTGGAGATTTTCTTATAGTTAATCCACCATTGCATACAACTTTAACTATGTCTTTTCCAGATTCTGTAGAACCACTATCATTTACTTCTTCTAGATATCTTGCAACTATGTATCCTTGTGTTCCGTCACTTAACACTATTCTTGACCAATTGTATCCGTCTACATTATTATATTTTCCTTTTTCTATAATAGTAACTCTTTGTCCAACTGTTAGTGTGGTTAATGTTGTTGTTCCAGATGTTCCTGGACCATTTCTAACATTTCCCGGTTCTGTTGCTATAGCTGTTATATTACAATTCGTTACATCATCTATTACTTTAAATCCGTCTTGAATAACATAACCTTTTGTTCCGTCACTTAATACAACTTTGTCCCATACATATCCGCTTTCTTTTGTAGAGCCAATTTCTATTCTTAATAATTGTTCACCCTTTTTAAGAGTGTCTAATTTTGTTGAGCTCTTGCTTTTTGATTTATATACCACAAGTGAAGCATCTGTAACTTGTATATTTTGTGTTACTATTGATTGTGTGCCAGGCATTGCACATCTGCTATCTGGCATATCTTCAAATACTGGTATAACAAAGTTAAATGGCATATCCAAATCGCTATCTATATCTTTATATGTTTGCAATATGCTTGAGCTTTCTGTTCTAGCTGCTGAAACATTTTGTTGATATTGATGCCAATATAAATCTCCGTCACTATCATCTACATCGAATTTTTTTAAATAAAGTGTAGTTTGTCCATATTGAATATATTCTTTTGCTAAAAATTCAGCTCCACCTTCTATTGACTTTTCTGGGTCTGTCCAACCTTTACTTTTAGCATATTCTAATGCACTTGTAATTATTGCAGTGCTTCCACTTCCTGATGCATTTACATTTAAGAAGTTATAATATCCTTTATATCCAGAATATGTACCAGTTGCAGTTGCTGATGCTTTACTTCCGGTTCCTTGTTCTTGTCTTATTCTAGATGCTAAGTGATATGGGCTAATTCCTGCTTGTTCTGCAGCATCCATAATTACTTCTGCATATGATTTATTTATAGTTTTACTTCCACCACTTGTGGTTGTATATGTAATTTTATCCTTTAAAAGATAATCACAACCGTCTAAGATTTGTTCTATTCCAGAGATTGTATATTTTCCGTCAATCCATTTTAGGTTTTCAAATTGGAATATATAATCCTCGAATAATGAATTTCTCGGATCCATATAATATGAAACAGTTGCTGCAGATGCACATCTCCAACTTCCGTTATCATAAGCTTTATTTCCACACACAGAGCAAATCCATTCTCCTGATTTTCCTTGAACTAGATTTCTTCCGTGTTTAGCTGTTGTTTCATTTCTTATAACTTCATCCCAATCAAGCCCTGTAAATAAAATTGTAAAAGTCCAGTTTGGATGTTCTTCTAGCAAATTGTCTATTAGACTTGAGTATCCAGGATATTTATCTAATATGTCACTTCCTTTTTTGTAATCCTTTGTATTTTGTGCTTTTGCTTCTACTTCATTTACAAGGAATAGATTTGCAAATAGTATTGTCATAAAAGTTATAATTAATAATATGCTAATACATTTTATTAATTTACTATTTATCATTTTTTGAATTCCTCCTCATTCGTTTTATCGACATTTTTTTCACGATAAAGTATATCATTAATCTTTTTTCGCGTCAACACAAATTTTTATCTTTTTTTCTTTACAAATAAGTCACTTTAATATACAATATTGTAGAAAATTAAGAAAGGATACAATATGAAAACATTTATTTCTAAAAATGAACAAGATACCATAAATTTTGCTGAAAACTTTGCTAAAAATCTAAAAGCTGGGGATATAATCGTTCTTTCTGGCGAACTTGGTTCTGGTAAAACAAAATTTGTTCAAGGTGTATTAAAACATTTTAATTTAGAAGATGAAATTTCTAGTCCAACTTTCACAATAGTTAATGAATATTTGGCTGAAGATATCAATATATATCATTTTGATGTATACAGGTTAGAAGATGAAGATGAATTTTATGCAATGGGCGGAGATGAATATTTTTCTAAAGGAATTTGCCTAATCGAATGGGGCGAAATTATTGAAGATATTTTGCCTAAGCCATATACAAAAATTATTTTTAGTAAAGATGATGATAATATGGATTTTAGAAAACTTGAAATACAATCAATTGAAAATTAGTTATTTATGTTATAATGCTGATGAAATGATTTGCTAATAAGCTTCGTACTATAAGGAGGAGTATATAAAAAAATGAAAATTCTTGCAGTTGACACATCATCTAAAGTGTGTAGTGTCATAATTTTAGATGATAACAAAATACTGGAAAACTTAAGTAATGATGATGAAAAAACACATTCTGTGAAACTAATGCCAATGATAGATAAAGCATTTAAAACTACAGGGCTAACTTTAGATGATATATCTCTTTTAGCTTGTTGTATTGGACCTGGCTCTTTTACAGGAGTTCGAATTGGAATTGCAACTATTAAGTCTTTTGCAGATGTAAAAAATATTCCCGTAGTTGGTGTTACTTCATTAGAGAGTTTAGCTTACAATGTTAAAGATATGGCTGATAATGCTCTTGTGTGTTCATTGATTGATGCCAAACATGACAATGTATATTGCGGATTATATAAGTTTTCACAAGATAGTAGAAATAACCATATTAATTGTGACACCATTTCTGTTTTTTCAGAAGATATTGATACTACAATTTCTAAAGTAAAAGATGTCACCTCTTCTCTTAAATTCGAACAAATTATTTTTGTTGGAGACGGAGCTTGCATATATAAAGATAAAATCAATTCAACTTTTGCAAAAACCATATTTGCACCTGATGATTTAAATCTTCAAAACGGCATAAGTGTTGGCATAGCAGGATTTAACAAATATTTAGCTAGTGAATACGGAGATTCTTCTTCTATTCTTCCTATTTATCTAAGAAAATCTCAAGCAGAAAGAGCATTAGAAGAAAAAATTGAGATTGTGCAAATGACTGCTGATGACATTGATATAATTTCTCCAATTTTCGAAAGTGATTTTGATAAATTTTGGAATATATCTAATTTAAAAAGTGATTTTGAAAATCCAAATTCAACATATTTTGTTGCAAAACTTGATAATGAAATTGTTGGTTTCGCTGGTTTTCTAAAAATATGTGATGAAGCAAATATTATGAATATAGTTTCAAAATTAAGCAAAAGACATTTAGGGATTGGCACAAAATTATTAAATAGTTTAATAACATCTGCTAAAGAGCTTGGTTTAAAAAGCATTACTCTTGAAGTAAATAGCAATAACTATCCTGCAATTAATTTATATAAAAAATTTAATTTTAAGCGAATAGGTTTAAGGAAAAAGTATTATAATAATACAGATGACGCAATAATTATGACATTAGAATTATGAAAAATAAGGAGGATACAAATGAAAAGAAAAAATGAACTTGGATACAAAGAATTGAAAACTACTTGTGATCCAAAGGTGTTTACTTTTAACACAACTGATGATTTAGAGCCAATTAGTACAGGAATTGGACAAGAGCGTGGAATGAAAGCATTGGAGTTTGGGCTTAATGTAGATATTAATGGATATAATGTTTATGTTGAAGGACCATATGGTGTTGGAAAAACTTCATATGTTAAGAATTGTTTAAGTACTATTTCAAAGAAGAAAAAGGTTCCTAATGATTGGTGCTATGTATATAATTTTAATAACCCAAATGAGCCAGTTGCTATTTCTTTACCAGCTGGACAAGGTAAGGAATTTAGAGACATTATGAATTCTTTTATCAATGAAATTAAAGTAGATATTAAAAATACATTCAATAATGAAGATTTCGAAAGAGAAAAGAATTTAATTAAACAAGAGTATGAAACTAAGCGTAGTCTACTACTTGAAAAGTTAAATCAAACATCTGCTGAATATGGTTTTACTGTTAAATCTGCTCAAAATGGTATTTATATGATGCCAATTATGAATGGCAAAACTATTGCAGAAGAAGAATTTAATAAACTTGATGAAGCTGTAAAGAAAGAATATGAAGACAAATCAACTATTGTTCAACAACATATTATGTCTGCAATAAGTGAGATTAAGTCTATTGAAAGAGATGCCGAAAACAAAGTACAAGAATGGCAATCTAATGTTGCTCTTTTGACTATTAATGGACATATAAATATTATTAAAAGTAAATATAAAAGAAATAAAAAAATAAATACTTTTCTAGATTCTGTTAAAAATGATATTTTAAAGAATATTGATTTATTTACTGCAGATGAGAAAGCTTTGGAAGGAAAGTTACATGGCCCTCAAGCGGCTCATCCTGAGTTAATAAAACCATGGCTTAATTATAGAGTTAATTTATTTGTTGATAATAGCAATCTTGAAGGAGCTCCTGTTGTTGCAGATACTAATTATTCTTATCACAATATTTTTGGAAAGTTAGAATACGAAAATTATTATGGAGCATTAAAGACCGATTATACAATGTTAAAGCCAGGACTATTACACATTGCAAATGGTGGGTATTTAGTATTTCAAGCAAATGATTTATTAACAAATTCATTATGTTATGATGCTTTGAAAAAAGTTTTAAGAAGTAAAACTTTAGGAATAGAAAATGCTGCAGACCCTCGTTCTTCTATGGTTATGGTTTCATTAAAACCTGAACCAATTCATCTAGATTTAAAAGTTATTTTGATAGGAGACGAAAATATTTATCAAACATTGCTTGCTATGGATCCGGATTTTAGAAAACTATTTAAAATAAAAGTAGAGTTTGCTGATGAGGCTCCATTAAATAAAGACAATATGATAAAACTAGCTAGATTTGTAAAAGGATATTGTGACCATGAAAACATATATGGATTAGATAGAGGCGCTATGGCTAGACTTGTTGAATATGCTTCTAAACTTGCCGATAATCAAGAAAAACTTTCTACAAGATTTACAGATTTGTCTCTTATTGTTGGAGAAGCTCACACATGGGCTAAAATGGCAAAATCAAAAGTCATTACAGAAGAATTTATTAATAAAGCACTTGAGCAAAGAGCTGATAGATCAAAGAAATATGATGAAAAATATATGGAAATGATAAAAGATGATACACTTCTTATTAGCACTTCTAGCTCAGTAGTTGGACAAATAAATGGCCTTACAATAATGAATGTAGGAGATTACACTTTTGGAAAACCTGTAAAAATAACTGCAAATACTTATACAGGAAAAAATGGCATAATTAATATAGAAAGAGAAGTTGAACTTTCAGGTTCATCTCATTCTAAGGGTATACTAATTCTAAGTGGTTACTTAGGCCAAATGTTTGCACAAGACATGCCATTATCTCTTACTGCAAGCATATGCTTTGAGCAGTTATATAGTGGTGTAGACGGAGATAGTGCATCAAGCACAGAATTATATGCTATACTTTCAAGTTTGGCAGATATACCTATAAATCAATCTTTTGCTGTTACTGGTTCAGTAAATCAAAAAGGTGAAATACAACCTATAGGTGGAGTAAACGATAAGATAGAAGGTTTCTTCCAAGTATGCAAGATGAGAGGATTAGACGGTTCACACAGTGTAATAATTCCAAAGCAGAATGTACGAAACTTAAATCTTTCAGACGAAGTAGTAAATGCTGTAAAAGAAGGAAACTTCCACATTTATGCTATTTCAACCATAGATGAAGGAATTGAACTTTTAACAGGCGTTCCTGCTGGTAGCAAAGATGAAAACGGAAACTTCCCTGCTGGCACAATAAATTATTTAGTAAATAACAAATTAAAAAAATACGCTAAAGTAAGTAAGGAAAAGTAATTTTTGGGACAGGGGGACGGAGCTTTTGTCCCAAAATTGGGACAAAGGGACAGACCTAAGTATTATTGCATATAAGCATAAATAGGTGTGTCCCCATATCCCAAAACTGGGACAAAAGCTCCGTCCCCTTGTCCCAGTTTTTTTATATTATTTTTCTTCTTTTTTTGCTTCTTCAGCTGGTTCTTTTACTGTTTCTACAGGTTCTTCTTTAACTGTATCAACAACTTCTTGAACAACTGGAGCTTCAGTTTCAACAGCTGGTGCCTCTTCTGGAGCTGCCTCTACAGGAACTTCTTCTTCAGCATCTGCTTTAATAACGATTTCTCTGTTTTCTATTCTAGCACCTGTAAGTTCTTTTGTCTTAGCAGCTTTACCTACTCTGTCTCTTAGGTAATACAATTTTGCTCTTCTTGCTTTACCTACTCTTACTACCTCTACTTTTTCTACCATTGGAGAATGTACTAAGAATGTTTTTTCTACACCAACACCGTAAGCTATTTTTCTTACTGTGAATGTACTATTTACTCCTCCACCTTGTTTTTTAATTATAATTCCTTCAAATACTTGGATTCTCTCTCTATTACCTTCCTTAATTCTTTGATGAACTCTTACTGTATCACCAATTTTAAGTTCTGGTATCTTATTTTTCAATTGTTCATGTTCTATTGATTTTATGATATCCATTTGATATCCTCCTTTCTTATTTTTCTAATAAATCTGGTCTTTTTAATTTAGTAATTTCAAGCGATTTTTCATCTCGCCATTTTTTTATATTTTCATGATGCCCAGAAATTAATACTTCTGGAACTTTTTTACCTCTAAATTCTTCTGGTCTTGTATATTGAGGATACTCTAGCATTCCATTACTAAACGACTCTTCTTTTGTCGAATCCTCGCTTAGAACTCCTTCAACATATCTACTAACTGAATCTATAAGCACCATTGCTGGTAGCTCTCCTCCTGTTAATACATAGTCTCCAATAGATATTTCCTCATCTACAATTTCATCTAGAACTCTTTGGTCTATTCCCTCATAATGTCCGCAAAGTAATATTAAATGATTTTCATTTGATAATTCTTTTACTTTTTCTTGGTTTAGTACTTTTCCTTGTGGAGATAAATATATAACTTTTGCATTTTCATCTTTTACTGAAGAATATGCATCATATACCACATCTGGTTTCATTACCATTCCGGCTCCTCCACCATATGGAGTATCATCTACCTTTTTGTGTTTATCCTTTGAAAAATCTCTAATATTTATTAAATTAATTTCTATTAGCTCTCTTTCTTTTGCTTTTCCTATTATACTTGAATTTAAGCATTCAAACATTTCTGGGAAAAGTGTAAGCACATCAAATTTCATTTTTCCTCCACATTTTTTTAAACTAACCCTTCTATTAAATGAACTATAATTCTATCATTATCAATATCAATTTGCTTAATTACTTCTTTGGTTGAAGGTAACAATATTTGTTTTCCCAAATCGTTTTTTACCACATATATATCATGGCTTTTGTTATTGTATATATCATCCACTTTTCCAAGTAAATTGCCGTTATCATCATATACTGTAAGTCCAATTAAATCAGCAATAAAATATGTATCTTTTGGAAGTTTTCTAGCATCTTCCCTTTTTATTCTAATATAGCATCCTTTATATTTCTCAGCCATATTAATATCTTCTATTCCTTTAAATTTAATCAAAACTTGATTTTTATGGTACTTTACTTCTTCAATCTGCATGTGTATAGTCTCTTTATTTTTGATAACTAATACACTTTTAAGTTCTTCGAACCTTTGCATATCATCTGTAAATGGGTTTACTTTAACAAATCCTTTAATACCAAATGTGTTTACAATTTGACCGATTTCAAAATATTCTTGTTTCATTCTAGCTCCTATTTTTATTTACATTGCATGCATTTAAATTTCTGCAAAATTATTCTATATTAGAATTTTTTACTTAGTATAACATATGAGCAAAATTCTAATCTAAGAATTCTATACTTACCTTCTTTTTGTCTTTTGAACCCAAAGCTTTCATAAGAGTACGGATTGAATTTGCAACTTTACCTTGTTTACCAATTATTCTTCCCATATCTTTTTCATCAACTTTAACTTCAAAAACAATTTTGTCTGCTTCTTGTTTTTCATTAATAGAAACAGCTTCACCATTTTCTACAATATTTTTTATTATTGTTTCTAAAACTTGTTTCATAGTATCCTCCTATTTTGCTTTTTCAATTAAAGCTTTAACAGTATC
>CALXZF010000101.1 GCA_944393165.1 uncultured Clostridia bacterium | reverse complement strand
AATCCCTTAGCCACTCTACGATTCTGTCTCCTCTTATTGCTCCCCATGGTGAACCAGCTATATCACCTGGTGCTTTGTCTATTTGAATGCTTTGTAAATTAGTCGTCTCTGAGAATGCTGCGCTTGCTATAGTCTCGACACTTGCCGGGATAAATATTGATTCTAAACTACTGCAATATCTAAAAGCATTTCGTCCAATTTCAATTAGTCCTTCTGGCAATTCTACTTCCGTCATTTGTGTTTGGCTATAAAAAGCTTGAGTACCTATAACAGTAACACTTTCCCTTACATTAAATTTTCCTACTATTTGTTTCAATGCTACTACCATTTCTGTTTTATTTTTATTGTATAAAACATTGTCTTCTACTGAGTAATTCTCATTGTTTGCATCTATTGTTACTGTTCCAGAATAATTAATATATTTAAATGTTGGAGATATATAACTAACATTTGGTCCTATATTTATATTCTCTAGATTTCTATTATTATTAAACACATAATCATTTATTGTCGTGACTGAGTCGGGAAAGTCTATATTAACTAAATTAGTAGCTTGCCTAAAAGCGTAAGTATTTATAGTAGTCACATTTTCTAATAGGTCCACTGTTGTTTCTTTTGTATAACACATTAATAGTTCAGTTCCTCCTTTATTATATAAGCAATCATTACTAACCATGAAATGATTATTGTTTTCATTAACTTCTACATTCGATATACTCGATGGCAACCTATCTGGAGTTGATATAGTCTGCAAGCTTTCTGGTATTTTTATTGTTGTAATATTACTATAACTATTTATATTACTTTCGAAATCAATTATCCCTTCCGGTATTTCAAATGTAGTTATAGAACTTAGTATTTTATCAGAAATGAACAGAATACTGCTTCCGTTATTTCCAGTTAATAAACCATTTGCTGAATCATAGCTACAATAAGTGTTTTGATTATCCACTTCAATATTTTCTAGACTTGTACATCCTGTAAAAGCATCAGCTGCGATTGAATTCACATTTGCTGGAATATATATGCTACTAAGATTATTGCAATTTCCGAAAGCTCCTGCATTTATATCTTCAAGGCTCTCGGGCAAACTCACGCTTGTTAATGTTCTACAATTACGGAACATATCAGTAGAAATTGATGTGATTTTATCAGGTAAATCTATTTCTGTCATATTAGTACAATTATTAAAAGCTCTTACTTCTATACTTACCAAACTTTCTGGAAATTCCACAATTACTAATTTTGTGCAAGTATCAAACGCACTATCTCCAATTACTTCTACACCTTCTTGCAATATAACAGTTTCCAAATCAGCGTTATTTCTAAATGCATTTGTTCTTATCTCTTTAACTGTTCCTGGAATTATTATTGTTTTTAGTCCTGATAAATCCGCAAATGCTCCTTCTCCTATTGCTGTTACTGAATCTGGTATTACTAGTGTTCCACTTTCATCCATTAGTGCCAAGTTTGTATTTGCTGAAAGCAACACTCCGGTTTTCATCAATCAAATATGGATTTACTTGTATTCCTAAGGTTTGCGCTACTCTTATTTCACTCATTTCTGTTGAGTTTAGGAGTAGCTCTCCTTTTATTACTTCCATTTTGCCGTCAAAGATGCTTCCTTGCAGACTTGGTATTACATCATATATTGTTCCTGTTTCTCCTTCTGGTTGTGGTTCATAATTTAATTCACTATATCCAGCTGTTAGCGTTCCTGCATTAAAGTCTGGATTTTCCAACAATTTTTCTGCTTTAAATAGTTCTACTTCATCTTTAAACTGTGCTAATATTGTCATATATTTTGCTTCATTTGCTCTTGTTATTATTCCACTTTCTCCGAATGTTAAGCCATATGTTACTACTGATAGAATTATTAGCACTATTATTGTTATTACGAGTGCTAGTAAGGTTATTCCTCTATCTTTTTCAGACACACTTGAGTCATAACATCTTGTTCCAAAGCTAACATTATCATTTCTCATGTTCGGCCACTTCCTCCTTTGATTATTCCCTATAGATATATTATTTACTAAAATAATATTATCAAACATGACATTCAGTGTCAATATGTTTTCTTTTATGATTATGGGATAATTTATATAAATATTTCATATTCTTAGTAAACTAAATAATAATAGGAGATAATAAAATTTATGATAAAAGAAAAAAGAAAAGCAAAGAAATACACTCAGGAACAAATGGCAAATATTTTAGGTATTAGCCTAAGACAATATGTTAGAATTGACCAAGAAGAGGATTTGCCTAGAAGAGATGTATTAAAGAAGTTGATTGTAGAGTTAGATTTAACTAATTCAGAAATAGGAAAATATATAAGAAATATGACAGAAAATACTATTGTGTAACACCAAAATAATTTGTAGATTGTTTGTGGTGTTTTTTTGTTACATTTTTGAGCCTTAACAATTTTTCCAAGACTTGTGACTAGTCACATTGTAACCTTAACATTTTTTCCAAAACTATGGAAATTTTGCCCATTTTATGGTATATTATTTGTTATAGTTTTAAATACACAAAGAGAGGAATGGTACTATGTCATACAACTTTAATGAAATAGAAAAAAAATGGCAAGAATATTGGGAAAAAAATGAGACATTTAAAACCGATGTATGGGATTTTTCTAAGCCTAAATATTATGCATTAGATATGTTCCCTTATCCTTCTGGACAAGGCTTACATGTTGGGCATCCTGAGGGATATACTGCTACAGATATAATGTCTAGAATGAGAAGAATGCAAGGTTACAATGTTCTTCATCCAATGGGTTGGGATGCATTTGGTCTTCCTGCTGAACAATACGCAATTAAGACTGGAAATCATCCTGCTGGTTTTACAAAGCAAAACATAGAGACTTTTAAAAAGCAGTTGAAAATGCTTGGTTTTTCATTTGATTGGAGTAAAGAAATTTCTACATGTGATCCTTCATACTACAAATGGACTCAATGGATTTTTAAACAACTATATAATGACGGTTTAGCCAAACTTGTCGAGATGCCTGTAAATTGGTGTGAAGGTTTAGGCTGTGTTCTTTCAAATGATGAAGTTATTAACGGAAAAAGTGAAAGAGGTGGCTTCCCTGTTGTTCGTAAAAATATGAAACAATGGGTAATGGATATTCCAAAATATGCAGAAGTATTACTTGCTGGATTAGATGATTTGGATTGGCCTGAATCCACAAAGGAAATTCAAAGAAATTGGATTGGTAAATCTGTAGGTGCAGAAATAAAATTTAAAGTAGCAGGAACAGATAAGGAGTTTA
Organism: uncultured Clostridia bacterium; assembly: GCA_944393165.1. The sequence goes on along the minus strand of CALXZF010000101.1, from coordinate 14,818 downwards.
CAGTTTTTACAACCAGAGCCGATACTTTATTTGGTGCAACTTATTGTGTACTTTCACCAGAACACGAGTTAGTCGATGAGATTACTAGCGAGGCCCAAAGAGATGCTATAGAAAATTACAAAAAAGTAGCTGCATCAAAATCAGATTTAGAGAGAACTGAGCTAAATAAAGAAAAAAACCGGATGTTTTACAGGTAGCTATGCTATAAATCCTGCAAACGGAAAGGAAATTCCTATTTGGATTTCTGATTATGTATTATCAACATATGGCACTGGTGCTATTATGGCTGTTCCAGCACATGATGAAAGAGATTATGAATTTGCTCATAAATTTGGTATAGACATCATTCCTGTTTTAGAAGGTGGAGACACTTCAAAAGAAGCATTTACTGGAGACGGTATTCATATAAATTCTGATTTCTTAAATGGACTTGGAAAACAAGAAGCTATAGATAAGATGATTTCATGGTTAGAAGATAAGAAAATTGGAACTAAAAAAGTAAATTACAAAATTCGTGAGTGGATTTTTGCAAGACAGCGTTATTGGGGCGAGCCAATTCCTGTTGTATTTACTGAAGGTAACGAAATTCATGTTTTAGCAGATGAGGATTTACCTTTAGTTTTACCAGAACTAGAAGATTATGCTCCTTCAAAATCCGGCGCTTCTCCTCTAGATAAAGCAACTGATTGGGTAAATACAACTTTTGAAGGAAAGCCTGCTTGGCGTGAAACAAGTACAATGCCTGGTTCTGCAGGTTCAAGCTGGTATTTTTTAAGATACATTGACCCACATAACGAAAATGCAATAGCAGACCCAGAACTTTTAAAACATTGGATGCCTGTTGATTTATATGTTGGTGGTCCAGAACATGCTGTAGGTCATTTACTATACTCAAGATTTTGGAATAATTATTTATATAACAAAGGAATTGCACCTACGAAAGAGCCTTTTGCTAAGCTTCGTCATCAAGGTATGATACTTGGTTCTAATGGTGAAAAAATGAGTAAATCAAAAGGTAATGTCGTTAATCCAGATGATATGGTTAAAGAATTTGGTGCAGACGCATTGAGAGTTTATGAAATGTTTATGGGACCAATTGATGCTGCTAAACCTTGGGATCCAAACGGAATCGATGGTTCTAAAAAATTCTTAGATAGAGTTTGGAGATTGTTAGTAGAATCTGGCAAAGTTCAAGAAAAAGAGAACAAGAATTTAGAAAAAGTTTATAATTTTACTGTAAAGAAAGTAACAAATGATTTTGAAAATATGTATTTCAATACAGCCATTTCTCAGATGATGATTTTCATAAATTCTGCAACAAAAGAAGATGTTGTACCTAAAGAATATGCAGAGGGATTTATTAAATTATTAAGCCCTGTTGCACCACATATTGCAGAAGAAATATGGAATAGATTTGGACATGGCAATACAATCACATATGAATCTTGGCCTGCATATGATGAAAGCAAGTTAGTAGAAGATACAATTGAAATACCTGTACAAATAAATGGAAAAGTAAGAGCCACTGTAGAAATAAATATTGACGCACCAGAAGATACTGTAAAAGAAATTGTTCATGATAATAATAATATCAAAGCACAACTTGAAGGGAAAAATGTAGTAAAAGAAATCTATGTAAAAAATAAAATTTATAACATAGTTGTAAAATAATGGGACAGGGGGACGGAGCTATTGTCCCAAAACTGAGACAAAGGGACAGACCTAAGCACTATTATATTATAAATAGAAAAATAGGTCTGTCCCCATTTCCCAAAATTGGGACAAATGCTCCGTCCCCCTGTCCCAACTTTGTAACAATTTTGTAACAAAAAAGTAATATTCTTGTAATATTACTTTCTCTGTTTTTGTAGTATAATGGTGATATATGAATTACTAAGGAGAATTCTTATGAGTATTGAATCAGAATTAAGAAAAGATGGAATTACAGTAGTTGGAAAATTAGATACACTTAGTGTTAATACTATTGCAAGAGATATTGCAGAAAAATTGTGTAATGCTTTTCCTGAGCAACACTTTATTTTTCAAAATTTATTTATTGCGCTATCTAGAATTCCTATGTATATAGCCGACATTCCAGAAGGTTTTGCAGAGGCAACATATTTTTACAAGAATTCATCTATGTACTTTAAAAAGGGTCTTAGCTTAGATGAAATGGAAAAATTTGCAGTGCATGAATTTATACATTATTTGCAAGAAATAAAGGACAAAAAAGGACATCTTGTAAGATTAGGATTATGCGATTTTGGCGAAATAAAAATTTGTGGTATGGGATTAAATGAAGGTGCTGTACAACTTATGGCATCAAAAGCAATAAATTCTAAAGAAGAAATTGTAAAATATTATGGAATTTCACTTCCTACCACTAGTCCGTCATATTATCCAATCTTATGCAATCTTGTCTGTCAAATGGCTTATATAGTTGGAAATGACGCTTTATATGATAGCACTTTTTATGGTTCTAGTGTTTTTAAAGAAAAATTTGCTAATCTATGTGGTTTAAATAATTTCTTAAAAATACAAGCTAATTTGGATAAGATATTAGAAACTGAAGAGAAAGCCATAAAACTCAATAATAAGTTAATGAGTGATAATTGTGAAGGTATGAAGGCACAGAAAGTAGCAAAGAAAATTGAAGATTGTAAAAATAAAATAAGAGACCTTTTCTTTGAAACACAAAATCTTATTTTTACATCTTACTTCAATAATCAATTTAATAGGATTTCAACCACTGCAGATATAGATGAATACAGATTACGATTATATAATTATAAAAACTATATTGGTATATATGAAAATTATTCAGATTTTAATGAGTTTTATATAAATAAAATGATTGATTTAGATAATAAATACGAAAATATAATGAACAACACTAATCTTGCTGTTGTAAACACTTCAAAAGTTTCGTCCTTCTTTAGGAAAATAAGAGCAATTTTAACTGCTAGTGTAGAACTAAAAAAATAGCATGAGCGTGAACAAAAGGGAGTGTCCCTTTTGTTCACGCTCACGCTAAATCTTCTTTAATTGATTCTGCTGCATCTCTTCCCGCTTTTGCAGCCCATGCTATTGTTCCTTTATCACCTGCTAAATCTCCTCCGGCATAAACTTTTTTTCTAGATGTTCTGCGTTTCTCATCAACTTTAATATATCCCCATTTATTTAGTTCTAATCCAAGTTTTTCTATTACTTCTCTTTCTGGACAAGATCCCAAAGCCATTACAACAAAGTCCATATCAAGCTGATAATTGCTTCCCTCTATGTTTACAGGAACTTCTCTTGTTTCTCCTTCTTTTTTCACAAGATTGGTTTTTATGCATTCTACTTTCTCTACTTTATTATTTCCTAATATTTTAACAATATTATTTTGGAATAAAAATTCTATTCCTTCTCTTTTTGCATCTTCTATTTCTTTTTCTTCTGCTGGCATCTGTTTTTCAGCTCTTCTATAGATAACATATACTTTATCTGCTCCAAGCCTTTTTATTGTTCTAGCGCAGTCCATTGCAACATTTCCTCCACCTATAACAGCAACTCTTTTCCCTTTATACTCGGGATGTTTACCTGTTTCTAATAAACTATTTCCACCAAGTACTCCTTCTAAATCTTCTCCTTCTACATTCATTTTCGAAGGAATATTTGCTCCAAATCCTAGGAATATTGCATCATATTTGTTTTCTAATTCTTCTAAGCTTAGATTTTTTCCAAGTTCCTTGCCATATTCTACACTAATATCAAGAATTCCTTCATTTAATATTGCTCTAACAGTTCTATCCAACACTTCTTTTTCTAGTCTAAACTCTGGTATTCCATGTTCTAGTATGCCACCAAGATGATTATATTTTTCGTATATAACAACTTTTGCTCCCATTCTTGCTAAAAAGTTGCCACAAGTAAGGCCTGCCGGTCCTCCACCTATTATTGCTATATTTTTTCCCTCTAATTCATTAGTTTTTTCTACTTCTTTATACCATTCATTTTTCAAACCTTCATCAAACACATATGATTCGATTCTGCCTATTTGAACTGGTTCTCCTTTTATTCCTCTTATACAACTTCCTTCGCATTGTTTCATATGAGGACATATTCTTCCACAAACACTGCCTAATACTGTTGTTTTAGAAAGTGTTTTATATGCTTCTTTTAAATTGCCCTCTTTAACTTGTTTTATAAAAGTTGGAATATCATTATTTAATGGGCACCCCTTATTGCTACATGGCTTTGTAGGACAATTTAAGCAATATTCTGTATATTCGTGTATTTCTTTATTCATGTTTTCTACCTCTTTTCATACATAAAATATAAACTATCACTTTGCTTCCTTATCTATTTTTATATCAAGCCATAATTTCATTATACTTTCGCATAACCTCTTTTAAATCTTTCCAAAATTCTATCTTTTTATTTTCATCTCTTAGCAAGGCTGCAGGATGCCATGTTGGCATGTACAATATACCTTTTTTCTCTATCCACTTTCCTCGTGAAGCTGTAATTCCATACTCTTTGCCACAAATATTTTTTAATGCTGTACTTCCTAACAATACTATAATCTTTGGTTTAACTAAGATTACTTGGTTTCGCAAATAATCTAGGCAAGCATTAGCTTCATCATCTTCTGGCACCCTGTTTGCAGGAGGTCTACACTTTACTATATTTGCAATGTATACACTTTCTCTTTCTATTCCTAAGCCTTCGAAAGCCTTGTCCATAAGCTTTCCTGCTCTTCCCACAAAAGGTATTCCCTGCCTATCCTCGTCTGCACCTGGACCTTCTCCAATAAGCATAATATCTGCATTTTTATTTCCTGTTCCAAATACTATATTTAATCTTGTTTTACACAATTTGCATTTATTACAATTTTCTATAGATTCTTCTAATTCTTCCCAGTTATTGTACATTTATTTCCTTCCTCTCAAAGTTGTTTGATTTTACTCCATGAAGTTTTCTATTATCTCAATCTTTTTCTCCATACTCGTATCAATTCTTGCTTTTCCTCCCACAGGAATAACTGTTTTCTTTTCTGTATGTCCAAAATTATTAGACTTGATTATTGGGAAATCATACTCGTCTCCTATCACATCTAGCAGAATTTTTTCAAGAGCCACACTACCGTCATAATTTCCTACCCATATACCTTTAATTTTATCAAAAACTCCATTCTGCTTCATGTGATAAAGGTGATTACTTACTCCCTCCGGTGGAGTCTCTAGGCAAAACTCTTCTATAAAAAGTATTTTGTCAGTAAAATCTATACTGTATTTTCCGCATACCATTTCATCTGTTAAGCTTAAATTTCCTCCAACTAGTATTCCTTCTGCTTTTCCTTCTTTTACTGTAATAAATTCATCTTCTGGCTTGCCAAGTTCCATATTTCCTTCCATAAATCTTTTTACCACTTCTTCATATGCATATGGAGTCGCCCATGAAGTTAGTGCTTTGAAAGTAGGTCCATTAAAAGTAATCACACCTGTTTTGGCATATATAGCATTTTCTAATGATGTGCTATCACTAAAACCACATAATGGCTTAGGATTATTTTTTATTACATCAAAATCTACATACTCAAATACACTATTTGAATTAAATCCTCCACTTACGCAAAAAATCAAGCTTACTTCATCATCTTTAAACATTTCCATTATGTCTTCAGCTTTTTCTTGTGGAGTAGCACTATAACCAAGTGTATCTTTAAATGCATTTCTTCCAAATTTAACCTTGAGCCCAGTACTTTCCATTAATAAAACTGAATTATTTATTGCTTCTAAATCGTCCTTATCTATTTTTGAAGAAGGAGCAATCACCCCAACTGTATCTCCTTTTTTTACTTTTTTAAACATTGTCTTTACCCTTATATAATTATTTAGGTTTTTAACAAAGGCTTTACCTATAAACCTATTTTATGTCCTTTCCCATTTAAATCTAAAAATAATATTATCATTTTTTATAACTTATATCAAGCATAAACAAATAAAATATACAGTGATTTGCCAATTAATATCAACTGTGAATTGTAACAAAAAGCGTTATATAGTTCCCCTCATTCCTATAAAAGCCCCATTTCTACCAGACAGCTCCTTATCCACTCTATGCGAATGAAAAGAACTCGAATTACACACAGTGCATAACCCACTATCTACTATATTGTTTTCTTTTATTCCCGCTTCTTTCAATATAAGCGTATTAATCAAAGTTGTATCAATATTATACTTTTGCTTACTATTTATAATTTTTCCAACTTCAATAATTTCATTTATTCTTCCTGTATAAACAAACTCTTTTTCAAATAATTCTTTTACATCTTCGTCTACTTCAAAATGACACTTACGAATATGAGGGCAGATGCAACAAATAATATCTTCTGGATTGCATCCATACTCTATTTTCATTTTCTCTACTGCTTTTTTCCCTATCTTTTGCAAAGTTCCTCTCCAGCCAGAGTGCACATCACCAATTACTTTTTTTCTATCATCATAAAAAAGCAATGCTGTACAGTCTGCAGAAGTAGTACATAGCATAATGTTTTGTTTATTGGTAATCACTCCGTCAACTTCATCAAATTTATCGTTGGAACTATTTACAACTTCTACTCTATCTGTATGAGTTTGATGTGGTTTGACAATTTTGCTATCATCAAAATTCAAAGCTTCTGCTACTTTTTTATAACTGCTCATAATCTCTGTAGTGTCATTATTCTTAACTTGAATATTAATATCATTACTTCTCAAAGTATAACAATGTTCTAAATTAGAAAACTCTAAAAGTTTTTTAAATTGTAAAAACTCTGTTCCATTAACATTTTTATGCACTAACACTTCATTCGAAAAATCCACTTAGGTCACCTCTTCTCTAATTTTAACAACATACAACGAACCATATTTTATTCATTTTTCGCCTCGATTATATCATGTTTTTGACCTTTCCCAGCTTCCAATTGCGCTATTGCTTTTTTCAAATGCTACATATTTTCTTTGCTATAAAAGCGGTCATTTTCTGAGCCTATTTGTTCTAAAACATACTCTTTATCACTGTTTCCAATATAATTATATTCTTTTTTACAAATTCCTGTATTAAAATTACAAATAGACTTATATTTACAGTATTCACATGGAGTCTTCCCTTGTTTTAGTTTATAATATGGCTTAATCTTAATATCTCCAGACAAAATTTCATTTCCTATTTGTTTTATAATTTTATTTGTATATTTTTGCAAATTTTCAAACTGCTCTCTTGTTATTGTGCTAGAACGATTTGCCAAATTTCCGTCTTTGTCTATATATGCTGGTACAATATCTGAATTTCCCTTTTCTAATTTTTTATCCATTTTTTTAACTATATTCACATCTGCTAATATTAGGCCCTTCATTTTAAACTGCTTTCGTATTTCTTCTTCAAGCTTTTCCTCATCCATTTTCTTTGCATTTTTAATGCTTGGGTCAATCAAATTAAAATATAGCACTCCTGCCGGCATAACATCTTCTATATTGCACACAGCATCTAAGTATGTAATTAATTGTAGTTGAAGTCCAGCTACTACTTCATTTAAGTTTATATCTTTGCTAGATGATTTATAATCTATTATTCTTATGTAGTTCCCCTCAGGTGTTTTGGCTATATCTATTCTATCTATTTTTCCAGTTATCTCAACTTTTTTGCCATTTTCAAGCTTAATTTCTATTGCAGGATATTCTTTTCCATTTTTAAATTCCATTTCATGACCCATGACTTCAAAATCACTGCATTTCAAGCTATTTACTATGTATTTGATTGATTTTTTTACTACTTTTTTGAGTCTATTAGATAGAACTTTATATTTTGGAATACCTGTAAAAATATAGTTCTGTTTTAATCCCAACTTTTCTTCTATTATTTCATCAACTATATCCTCTATTTTTTCGTCTTCTACTTCTTTTACTTTAAGTCCATTTTCCTGCAATTTATCAAAAAAAGTATCTATAACATCATGCATAAATGTACCAGTATCTAATGATTGTATTTTAAATTCTTCTCTTTCTGACAAATTCAATCCATATTTTAGAAAATATGAAAATGGGCACGATTCATATTGTTCTAACCTAGAAACACTAGTTCTTAAAGTATTTCCATACAATTTGTCTAGGTTTTTTTCTTCTATTTTTTCTGTTTGAATGCTATAATTTAATGCTTTTAAACTGTTTTCTAATTTATCCTTCCACTCTGTGCTTTCGTTATAATAGTTAAATATAGAAAACCAAATTTCATTTATTTCTTTTCCGTCTCTATATTCTCTTAAGTTCTCTAATAACTTCTCAAAAACGCTTTCCTGAGTTATTATTTCATCTTTTCTTTCAATAACATCACTTTCTTCTTTTAATTTTGGAAAAATCTTTTTAATTCTATTTACAATAATAGAACTTCTTAATGATTTTCCTTCTAAATCTGAAGAAGCATATGATAAAAACACGCTTTCTTCTGCTGTTGAGAATGCTTTGTAAATATTGAAGTTGTCATCATATAGCTTCTCTAAGGTTCCTTTTGCAAGTTCGACTCCTTCTTCTTTTAGCACATCTCTATCTTTGTCATTGAAAAATCCTTCGTTTTTGTTGATGCTAGGAAACATTCCGTCATTTAAGCCTATTATAAATACAGTTTTTACTTTGTGGCTTCTTGATCTATCCACATCTCCTACAGTTACCTGGTCCTGAGTTCCTGGAATCTTTCCAAGGCCAGTATTTCCAAGACCTATTTTCAAGATTTCTGCATATTTTTCAAATGTTATTTTCTTGTCTCCAAAGATAGCTACAATTTCGTCAAGCACATCCATTATTAGTTTATAGCTTGTTTCATACTCTTTTGCTTTTTCTATCTCTCCAAGCTCTTCTAATTCTTTAATTTTTGATTCCATATTGCTATCTATGTGGTTTTCTATTAGGAATTCATATATTTTTGTTGTTATACTTTTTACATTTTTTTGATTTTGCAAATCTTTTTTTAATGCCAATAAAGGGGTTATTATTTTTTCTCTAATATGTAAAATTTTCTTTTGTTCTTCTTCATCTTCTTTATAGAAGTTCCATTCGCCTTTATACCATTTAGAGCCTTTTATTCCCCACCTTAAAACATAATTTTCTAGTATGTATGTGTCTTCTTCAGCTATTTCGTCATTTAAGCCTGTTTTTATAAATTCGAGTACACTGCTACTTGACCAATTTTTTGCAAATATATTTATTAATGCTAAAATGTATTTAACCAAAATATTTTGACTCAAATCCTTTTTCTCATCAATAAATACTGGTATATTGTATTTTGCGAAAATTACTTTGCATAGGTTAGCATATCCTTCTAAATCTTTAGTAATAACAGAAATATCTTTGAATCTATATTCTTTATCTCTTACGAGTTTTACAATATTTTCTGCTACATGTTCTATTTCTGTATATTGATTCTTCGCTAAAAATAGTTCGATTTTTGTAAGTTCATCTTCATATTTTTTATATGGAAATGCATAAATATTTTCTTCTAAATGAGCAAGTTCTCTGTTCTTAAATCTGTATTTTTGTTTTAACTCTACCTCATTTTCTATTTCTATCCCTTCGCTTTTTGCAATATCATATATTTTATTTAATGTTAATTTATTTGCATAAAACACATCTACATCTGGCTCATTATTTATGTCTGTTTCATCTGTACAAACTGTTATATTCACTTCATGTGCTTTTACAAGTAATTTTCTTAATATTTCATATTCTTGATGTGTAAATCCCACAAACTCATCTATGTATATATCAGTATTGTCAAAATCTTTCACCATATCTAATTTTTCTGCTAACAAAGTTAAATTATCATTTTCATCAATATAACTGCTTATTATCTCATCTGTATATTTTTCATATACTGTAAGCATATCATTCAATTTTGCTTTTAAGTATTTGTCTTCTGTATTTTCTATTGTATTTTTCAAATTATCTACTGTGATTCCATGTTTTTTAAACTCAGTTATTTGTGTTGCTATGAGTTCAACATTTTCGTTTGACTTTCCTATAAATTTTAAATTTCCTTTTTGTTCTGCTAAAATATCATATATAATCATGGATTTTCCGCATGAAGATAGATTAGAAATATTTGCGTTTCCTAATTCTTTTAGCACTCTATATGCCATACGGTTAAATGTAAGAACTTCTGCAGAAATAACCGCACATTTTCTTGTTTTTTCACCTTCTTTTTGAGGCATGCCAGAGTTTCCAATTTCAGTAGGGTTATTTGTATTATTGATAATTGTGTCTAGAAGTTTCTTTTCTGCAGTAAATGAAAATTGCTCAGGTGTAATAATATATATTTTTCTTTTAGTTTTATTTTCTATTTTTTGAGCGATTTCATTAAAAACATATTCACTTTTTCCTGTTCCTGATTTTCCATAGATTATTTTTAAACTCATTTTCTGCTCCTTATTTTTTAATAATACATATATTCACGATAAATCTTTTTCTATTTTTATAGTGTGTCTTCTAAAACTTCTTTTTTATTTGCAATAAACATTCTCTTACTTTCTTCTTTTCAGAGTAATTCTAAAAGGCACCTCCGCCGCCACCGACGGCCGCCTCCGCCAGAAAATCCTCCACCACCAGAGAATCCTCCGCCTCTTCCGCTAGAGCCAGAACCTCTGCTAGAACCAAGTTTAGATATTGTTTTCCTATAATTTCTTAAGAATCGTCTATCTAAGCTTGCAAAAGTATAGAAGAAATAATAATCTGAAGCTATGAAGTCACTAAAATCTTTATTTTGTGTCATTTTTATTAAATCATCATCTATATACAAGCCCTTTAGCCTTTTTATAATCTTTTCTCCTATTCCAAAGCTGACAGCATAGCACAAATACTTATCCCAAATTACTATATGCTCTATATCTTTCTCGTCAAGTAATGTATAATCTTCAATTTTGTCTTTCAACAAATTAAGTCTTTCATAATCTTCTGCTACCTCGTCATTATTCTTAAGCATTAGATTGTCTGTAAGAACAATTATTAATGCAATACAAATTAATATTTCATCAACAATAATATATTTGATTGGAAGAAATATTGCTGTAAGTATTACTATTATTGCAAATATTAGTAATATTGTTATTGTTGTGGTGACTACTTTTTGCCCTGTTATTTTTTGCACAATGTTTATTACTTTATGTCTCAATGTAATGATTATTCCTAATGGTATATATCCTAAAATAACTATTAATGGAATGAAATACAATAAATCTGAAATCAGTACAGCAAATATTGACCAATTAGCTGTATACACATCAAAGCCATTAAATAAAACATGTCTAATTACAACAACAATTGCTATTATCAATAGCACAACATTAAACACTCTTAATGTCATTGGAACCTTTGAATTATTCGCACCAATTTTGTTAGTTTGCTCTTTGGCCATTTTATTTAGTGTTTTAAATTTTGAATTTGCAATAGGCTCTTTTGGCATTTGCTCTAGTCTAAGTTGTAGATTGACATCACCGTTTCTATCGGCAAACACCCAATTATATATATATCTTTCTATTTCATCCATTTCCGCTTCTTTATCCGGATTTTTAGATATCTTGCTTATATATTCTTGCTTGCTACTTGTAGAGTCTGGAATCAAATCTAATTGTATATTTTCTTTATCAATCAGATTCAAAATTACTGCTATTATATCCCTTGCTAGAATATCTCTGCTTCCTTGAATACAGCCTGCAATCATTGGATTATATTTTTTGAATAATTCCTCTTCATTTATCTCATACACTTCATGCTTTTTCTCTTTTTCAAATATAAATAAAAGGACTATCCAATATATTACTAAAGCTCCAGCAAATATTATAACACCTTGAGTAAATTTATTTTTTGCTTCTTTATTTTCTCCAATTTCAGCTTCATCTTGAAAAATCATATCTTTTGCAACTAATCCTGACATTTTGCTTGCTTTTTCAATATTGCTATTGTCAAATATCATTCTTACTGCAACATATTGACCCTTTCTTACTTTTTTCACTTTAAAATTTGCACGAGTATTTGACACGATTGTTGATACTCCATTAAAAGGCCCATGTCCCCATATGTACATGTCTCCTGTATTGTTGGGCAAATATATATCTATGTTTAGGTTGTTAATATCTACATCCCATTCTCCACCAACAAAATTGTAATATAGCTCTCCAACATCTCTATGTTTTATACACAAATCCTTAATATCATAGTCTAATATAAATGTTCTTTCTCCTCCGCTTGTTGGTGAAAACACTTTAAGATTAAATATTCCATTCTCTTTGTCAGTTGTATATATTCCACTTTGTCCATTTCTGCCATAACCAGAATATTCATACTCTACATTTCTACTGTCTTTTATAGAATTTATAACAACATCTGAGCCAGTGTATAGATTGTCATTTATTCTATTGTTTTGAACTATTTCATCATATTCATAGTCTTGCTTTATGTATGGAATATTAACATATACACCATTGTAGCTACTGTTAAAATAAAAAGTAATACTCTGTTTTATATTGACATCTCCACTTTCTAAAACTGTTGCCTGAATATCCATACTATCAATACTGTAACTTGCTTGTACAGTTATTTGTAATGTGATAATAAATGCTACCAAAAATATCACTGTTAAAAACATTCTTTTTATTAATTTCATTTGTAACCCCTTTTATTTGATAAAGTTTTCAATTTTATGCAGTATCTCTTTTCCAATAAAATAGATATTGCTGTGCCAAGCCTTCTAAATTACCATATTTCTCTTTAGCAAGTTTTTCAATTTCTTTTTTATTTACTTTTGTTTCATCATCATTTTTAATATATAGCTCATTCATAACTCGCCTTACCCACACATCTATAGGGAAAACATCAAACCTTTTCAGTGTAGAAAAAAGAAGTATGCAATCTGCAACTTTTGGGCCCACGCCGGATAATGTCAAAAGTGTATCTCTTACTTTACTTGTATCTTTTTCTTCATGAAGTTTTATTAAATCTACTTCATTATTTAGAATTTTATGTGTTGTCTCATATACTCTAACATCTCTAAAGCCTAATCCCAACTCTCGCAAATCCTGTACTGATGCTTTTGCCAAATTCTCTACAGTAGGAAAAGTATAATATTCATTATTATTCCATGTTATCTTATTTCCATTTTTTTGCGAAATCCTATTAATAATTCCTTTAATTCTTGGGATATTGTTGTTTGCAGATATAATAAAAGAAATAATTGTTTCCCACAAATCTTGATTTAAAATTCTAATACCGCTTCCATATTCTATACTATTTGCCAAATATGTATCTATTTTAGAAAGTTTTGATTTTATATCTTCGTAATTTCTATTTAAATCGAAATAATCTGTAACTAACTCTTCTAAAACATCTGCACCCATGCTAGAAAACAAGACTGAGTTATCCACTTTCTTCACATTTATTACATTGTTCTTTACTACTCCAGTGTAACTTCCGTCTTTTTCCTCATCCCACCTAAAACATTGTCCGCATTCAAATATATGTTTTGGTTCGAATGATGTGACATTTTTTAATATATATTGTTGTTCTTTCATTTGAATCTCCTTATTTTAAATCACAGAAAATAATAGGTAGTGTTACTCTACTATCTACATTATATAAATTTATTAAATTAGTGTCAATTGTTTATTTTTGGATTTTTATTTAGAAAAAAATTATTAAAGATTTAATTTAAATGATTCAAAAATTCATTAAGTTCTATATCTGCTTGTTCTAGTATAAATTGTTTATGTAGTTCTTCCCGCTATAGTACATGTGTGAAATAAATACTGCATTGTATATTTTATTCATTTCTTTATATTCATTAGGAGTAATAATTATTTTGTATGCTTTAGTACCCATATTTCTGTCTCAACTCCTTAAATACAATCTCTGCCTCTATTCCTTCTCCATTATTTATTTCTTCTTCTGCTATTTTTAATTTTTCTAGTATTTGCTCATCTTTAGTTTTATTATAATCTTTTATTTGTTTCATAACTACTCCTCCTCTCATTATGGGTATATTAATATCATATTTTACATAATTTGTAAATAGGTTTTAATAATTATTTGTATAATATATTGAACTTAATTACTGCTTATTTAAAGCCTTTGCCCCAGGCTTCTCTTGCACTAGAAATCACTATAAAAGCTTTTGGATCAATTTCTTCTGCAATATGCTTAATTTTTGCAACTTCTCCCCTTGATGCAACACACCATAAAATCATTCTCTTTTCTCTTGTGTACATGCCTTTTGCATAAATCGCTGTACTTCCTCTGTCTAGTTTCTGTCCAATCTCTTGAGATATTTCTTTATATTTATTAGAAACAATAAACATTGTTTTTGTAAAGTATACTCCTTCAAACACTATATCTATCATTTTTCCCATTAAGTAAATTGCAATTGCTGAATACAATCCTATTTCGATTTCTTTAAAGAATATAACATTTAAAATAATAATTGTTGTATCAACAATTACTATTAAATTACTTGTTCTGTACTGTGGCTTGAAAGATTTTACTACATAAGATAGTAAATCCGTACCACCAGTTGAGGCATTTGCTTTAAGCACAATTGCAGTGCCAAGTCCCACTAAAATTCCACCATAAATACATGCCAACAATCTGTCTTCGGTTACTGGATTAAACTTTTCAAAAATATCAATTAATGTTGAGAGCACAATTGTACCAATTACTCCTTTTATTGCTGTTTCTTTGCCCACTCTAATAATTGTTAAAATGATTAGAGGTATATTTAGAATAAGCATCGTAGTTCCAAGAGGAAGATTAAATAAATA